>CANREH010000070.1 GCA_947629585.1 uncultured Lachnospiraceae bacterium
AAGGAAACGGTAGGGGGAAGAGTTCCCGGAAGACAGGACAGAAGAGTTGAAGCGGCGGAAAACTACTTCCAGGGCTTCGGGCTTTAACTTTGCACGCTGCTGGTTGAAAGCGGAAGCAGACGGGGTATTGGTGGACAGGCCAAAAAAATCAAGTAGCTCTATCCTGGTACTGGAGGAGCCGCAGGATACCAGAAAGGAGAGAAGGGTAGCGGGATCCAGCTTTTTGGTGCGGGTAAAATCTTTACCAGGGTTAACAGCATAGAGTGAGATGTCAGAAGCAACCTGGCCGACTGCTTGAGAGAAAAGCTCCTTAATTGTTTCGTGGGACATGAGAGGTACCTTCTTGGATTGAAAAATATAGGTTCAATCCAAGGGCCGCTTTCGCTACTTTATAAAATAAATCCGTAGCGAAAGCGGCCGCATAAACAGCGGAATTTGTCAACTGTTTTTTTGAAAAAAAGAAAAAATTTTGGTTAGACCCCCATACGGGAATCTAACCATAAAGCTTAACTAAATGACATTGCCTGCTGAACTGTTACGAATATATGGCAGATAAATTGAGTACCATTCTTTTCCTGTTTATGGTATAATTATAATTAAGGAAACGTATCTGTGGAAACAACTATATGAAAAGGAGAACGAAATCTTATGCCTCAGATAATAAAAGATGATATTATTTTAAGAAAATCTATTGTCCATATTTTAGATTCCGGGCTTGGCCTGCCCGTCCTCTCGGACGAGCTGCTAGATACCGGCATTGATCTGTCGGAATTTATCCGGACGCATATCGCAAGGCTCCTCAATGGAGACGATTTAAAAAAATGTTATTTTCAGGAAGAAACTTCTCCTGTTTATGAATTACTAAAGTCCTATGACGAGGAACAGTTTATTCCGTTCAGCAAAACCCTTGCCTCGCACCTGTACACGATTATGAATGAAAACCCTGCCATCCCTTCTGCCGATCTCGTGCTTTCTTCGTTCCAAAAAGAAGGAAAGCCATACCTTGCCCTGTTAAAAATGAATTACCGGGATACCTATGTCCATCTGACCGGAAAACTGAAAACAGAGGAAACGCAGGACGCTCCCGATAAAAATTATAACCGCATCATGAAGCAGACCGCAACGCTTCCTTCCTCCGGCTCCCGCCTCTCAGAAGCGGTCATCATTGATCTTTCCGATCTTTCCATCCGGCTGGTGGAAAAGAAATACGACATCAACGGAAGAAAAGAGGCGTATTTATCCTCCCTTTTTTTAGAATGCGGCACGGATCTCTCCCAGAAAGCGCGCATGAACATTGTTTCCCGCGCCATTGACCAAATCAATGAAAAATATTTCGATCAGGATCTCGGCAAAAAGCTGGAAACAAAATCCGTCATCCAAAAGGAAATGGAGGAGGAAGGCAGCTTAAAGGTAGAAAAAGCCGCCGAACTTTTATATTCAGAAATTCCGGAAATCAAAGAAGAATTTATGGAAAAAATGGAAAAATACCGGATTGACAAGGAAGAAATCCGCCCGCAGGACCCTGCTACGACAAAAAAATACAGCAAGCAGTACCTGACGACGGATAAGGGGATTGAAATCAATATCCCGACAGAATTGTATGACGATATCCAGAACGTGGAATTTATCACCAACCCTGACGGGACAATTTCCATTTTAATCAAAAACATTAACCATATTCAGGCGAAATAGAAAAACGAAACTGCCTATGCCGGATAAATGATATCATTATTTTCCGGCATAGCTACAAATGATCTCCAATATGAACCACAACAGATTTTTCTGAACAAATACCTTTTCTCGCAGGTGAAAAATAAATTCTGTCCTGCTTTGTTTTATCTATATGAAGTCTTTTAAATTTTGTATGAAGTTCGCATACAATTTCCTCTTCCGCTCCTGTATCTTCATTTCTAAATTTTCTTTTCAGTTTACTAATCTGTTTTCTGCTTCCCTGCGGTGAACATTCTATTCCTGTTTCCTTCTGAAACTCTGCCGCAATCCCGCGATATCCTTTATTTTTTTCCATCATTTCTAAAAATTGATCACAATAATCATTAATGGCAGTCAAATGTTTTACAATTTCTTCCCGAATATCATCAAAATTCCTGTTTAATGTATTCAGGGAACTTTTTACCGTTTCATCAAAATATATTCTGGGAAAGCAAAACTCCATATCCCGTTTAAATTGTTCCTTATCTTCCATACCCAGATATTTCCTGCAGATTTGATAAAACCCCTCCAGCGCTGCTGTATAGAATGGATTTTCCTCCCTGAAATCCAATGCGGCATAGATTTCTTTTCCCATTTTCCCAAGCCTGTCCAACATTTCCCGTCTTTCAGAATCATTACAATTTCTGCATTTTTCTATTTTTAACATCAATTCTCTTTTTATTTCTATAAAAGATATTTCTTTTTTTGAAAAAATCCAATCACAAAATTCCTGCTGCCCATAAATCCCGTCTTTATCCAAATACACATGGAAACCCTGCGTATTTAAAAAATCTAATAATTCTATCAATCTTTCTATGGAATCATAGTCCCTTGTCGGAATCTGGGAAGGAATCTGCTCTGTCCAAACTGCCTGTATATTCAATTTTTCCTCCTTAATTCCCTAAGCCTTCGCAAGTCCTGTTCCTCCTGATCAAGAAAACCATCCGGCCATTTCAGCAATTCCATTCTTTCATTCATCTCAATCCGTTCTACCCTGTGCTTTTCATCCTCATAATTAATAGAAAAGAAATTAACACAAATATCTTCCGGATCTATATCAAACTGTAAAGCGGCGATTCTAATCCCATTCAGCACATGTTCACTATGCGTCTCTATCACGATCTGCACGCCCGCTTTCGCCATCAACGCTAAAAAGAAACCTATTCTTGACTGCCCGGCAGGGTGCAGGTGGGCCTCCGGATTCTCAACAATGAACATTCCTCCTTCTTCTGCTAAAAGACCGGATAATATTATCGGAAGAATATAAGAAATGCCAAATCCAAAATTATAAGGGGACATAAAATCCGTGTCAAATACCGGCTGTCTTATCCCCATCCGGCTAATCCCCAGTTCATTCAAATCATCAACATTTAACTCAATGCCTGGAATGATATAATCCATCCAGTATTCTGCCTGCTTGCTTACAGTGTTTACTTTTTTCTCTTGTTCCAAAGGAAATAATCTTCCTTCTCCCACCTTGTCATGTCCATGCCTGTTTAAAAAATGGAAGGTATTTTCTCCATATACGCCGCACCCGTCCTGATCAGAAGTACTGATATTCTGATATTTTCTCGGTCCAAGCCTTTCTGCATTTAAATAATAAAATACTTTTGAAAATATCCCTCTTTCCTGCTCCATCTGTTTCAGGCTGTATACATTCCTTGCTGACATCTGTATCGGCTGATCTTCCATAGAACAAAGACGGAACTTAAAATCATCCACGTTAATATCAATGTCTTCTTTATTTTCCGAAGATTTGATATGCTGGGAATCCCCTAACTGCAATCCATAAACCCCATTTAATTCAATTTTATAATCTTTAATCATGGTATCCCGGTAAAGAAAAGCCTTGTCATAAATCTGCCTTACCAATAATAAACTTTGTATCAAAGAAGATTTCCCAACGGAATTCATTCCTGCACAAACCGTTATTTTTCCAAGATCCATTTTTGTTTTTTGTGCAAAACATTTAAAATTCTCAACTGTCAGCTTTCTGTTCATTCACAATTCTCCACAATCTTACTGATAAACTGATATACTACCTTAACCTTTCTTGCATCATTAGTTCCCATAGATAAAGCGTTCGTAAACGTCACATTTTTCTGTATCGCTTCTTCTAACTCCATTTTTATCCTTTCAGTATTCATATGACTAACCTGCTCTGGCTGATATTTCCTAAGTACCCTCGATAATCCAAGAAATAACGCCTTATTAATAAATTTGGCTTTTCTGAATGCACTTTCCTGAAAGATTGTACAGGCATTCCGCATGGCATTGATAAAAGCTTTCCTTATTTCGTCTAACAAAAAGAAATCTGCGCGGTTTAATATTGTTACCGTTTCATTTAATAATTCATCCATCCCACCCTTATATTCCTGCACTGTGGACAGCCCTTCGTCAATCAGGTAAAAAGCGATAAAGCGAAGAATTAATTCTTCATCCGCCATTCTAACAGGACTGATGCTTCTGCGGGTAGCGTCTAAAAATGCATCTGATCTTGCTAAAGAATGCAGAAAACCGCGGGTTTTTGCATTAGCCAGGCAGTTTCTGATTTCCTGATTATTTAATGCCTTTCCGCCCGTATTGATTCTTTTGAAAATATCATATTTTACTTTTCCAGGCGTCTGAGGATCAATAATATTGATATATAACTGCGTCTGTTCAATTCTTCTGGCATACATTCCCGTTAAGCTCTGATCTTTTGAAACATTGGTATTTTTATACCATTTTCCTTCACACTCAGACAAATATTCCAGATTTTTCAGCCTGAATTCGTTATTTAAAAACGCTTTTATTACAGTAAGCCTCTGCACCCCGTCAACAACCTGAAATAAGCCTTCTTCATCCTGCGCAAAATAAAAAACCGGCAAAGGAATCCGTAACAAAAGTGATTCTATTAACCGGGATTTTCTTGTAATATCATTCCATACAAAACCGCGCTGGAAATCCGGTGAAAGATCAATTTCCTGATCTATAATCATTTGATTAACCTGCCCAATAGAAAATGTTTTCGTATCAACACGAATCAGCTTAGGATTATACGGATTAAATTTTTCCACCTCACCCGATTCCGAATCGTCTGCCTGATCAAAGCCATCCTCTTCTTTTATTGCCCTTAACATGGTTTCTTCAAACAACTGTTCCTCAAATCGATTCCTTAATTCACTTTCTGTTTCTATAATATTTTTCCCTTTAATTACCTCTGTCTGTTTTCGCCCTTCTCCATCCAAAATAAATTCCAGAGAAAACTCCGGACCGCAGTATTCATTTTCTTTTCCTTTCCAGACTACTTTTTCCTTTTCTTCTGTCTTTTCCAAAAAGAACTCTACATCCTGTTCATCAATATCCAAAACTTTAACCATCATATTCATAAATAGCCCCAATCCTTTCTGCCATCCCTGTCAGTTAACCAGTCTCCTCCCTCCTCCTGAGCAGATCAAACTCCTCTAACTCCACCCCAAGAACAACGAAGATTTTCTGCTTCGGGTGCGGGCAGGATGAAATCTCCTCCCCTTTTTCATTTTTCATCCCTTTTACCGTCACGGTGATATTCTTCCCGTCGGGCTTCATGACTTCGATCTCCTCCCCGACGGAAAATTTGTTTCTCTGGGTAATCATCACGCTTCCGTCCTCTTTTGCCTCTTCCACAATTCCCAGATAGGTATATTCCGTCACATAGGTATTGCTGTCATAGATCTGTGCCTCCTTAGACGGCTTTCCATAGAAAAACCCGGTGGTAAATTTACGGTTTGTGCATTTTCCCACTTCCTCCCGGTAATACGGAAGGTTCTTTTCATACAATTCTTCGGATTCATAAAAATCATCCAGCGCCCTCCGGTAAGCCCTGGCAACCGTGGCGACATACAGCGCGGTTTTCATACGCCCTTCAACCTTGAGGCTGTCGATTCCCGCCTCCGCAATGTCCGGGATATGCTCAATCATGCACAGATCCTTCGAGTTAAAGATATACGTCCCGCGCTCATTTTCCTCCACCGGAAGATATTCGCCCGGGCGGTTTTCTTCCATAATATAATATTTCCAGCGGCAGGGATGCGTGCAGGCGCCGAGGTTGGCGTCCCTCCCGGTGAAATAATTGCTGAGCAGGCACCGTCCGGAATAGGAAATGCACATCGCGCCGTGGACAAACGTCTCTATTTCCAGTGTTTCCGGAATATTTTCCCGAAGCTCCCTAATTTCCTTCAGCGAAAGCTCCCTCGCCGAAACCACCCTTTTCGCGCCCAGGTTATGCCAGAAACGGTACGTCATGTAATTGACATTGTTAGCCTGCGTGCTGATATGGATCTCGATCTCCGGGCAGATTTCCTGCGCAAGCAAAAACACGCCCGGATCGGAAATAATCAGCGCATCCGGCTTTACTTCTTTTAGTTCCTTAAAATAACTGCGGATTCCGGGAAGGTCGTCATGATGTGCCGTAATATTCGCCGTCACATAAACCTTACATCCATGCCCGTGGGCAAAGGCAATTCCCTCCTTCATTTCTTCGATGGTAAAATTGTGGGATTTTGCCCTGAGGCTGAACATTTCTCCGCCAATATAAACGGCGTCCGCGCCAAAGATCACCGCTGTCTTCAATACTTCCAAGCTGCCTGCCGGCATCAATAATTCCGGTTTTTCCCTGCGTCTCATTGATATCCTCCTATAGTTTAGTTCAGCCATAGTCAAAAATAGTGAAAATTGCCCCATGCTATGTTCAATTTTCCTATTTTTGCCGCATGGCTAAACGGTTACTAACTTTCTTATAGCTCAAAGCCACGCCGTCCCCCATCGGAAGCGTCACCGTTTCCATCTCCGGGTCATGCGTCAGCTCATACAGATATTCCCTCATCCTTTCATGGATCGTGCGGTCCCTGCGGGCAACGGCATATCTGGATTCCACGATCGTTCCGGACTGCAAGACATTATCGGACACTAAAAGTCCGCCGGGCCTTAACAGGCTTTTTACCGTGGGATAGAAATGTAAATACTGCCCCTTCGCCGCATCCATAAAAATAAAATCATACTCCGCTTTCTGCCCGGCAAGCTCCAAAAGACGCTCCTTTGCTTCCCCGGAAAGAAGCGTCACCTGCTCTTTCAGGCCCACTTTTTTAAAATTTTCCTCTGCTTCTTTAATTCGGTAGGAAACTTTTTCTATCGTGGTCAGATGAGCGTCGCTCCGGTATTCCCGAAGATACGTCATCATCAAAATGCCGGAAAACCCGACCGCCGTCCCGATTTCCAGAAGCTCCTTCGGGCAGAAGGACGCCATCAGGAAGCGAAGAAGGCCCTGCGTGGATTTCCTGATAATCGGAACCTGCTTTAACAGCGCTTCCTTTTCCAGAGCATCCAAAAAATCAGGCATATCCTTCTCCAAAGAAAAAAGATATGCCGCTATCCGTTCCTGTTCTACCATAAAAAATCTATCCTTCACTGTCTAAAATATTCAGTATCTCCGCATAGCTCTGCGACGAATTGACCGTATAAGTGCCGGGATGCACTTCTTTTTCCGTCAGAACAGCACGGACTACAAAAGAAGTATCGTTAATAATAATCCTCTGCTGTTCCAACGTCTCTGCAACCTCGCTCATAGTGTCATTTTTCCCGACTGTAATCGTGATACTGTGTCCCGGCGCGCTGTCCACCACCTGGCTCCCAAAAACCTGATAGGCAAAGGAATAGGCGCTTCTCGCCATCTGCACAATCACAACCGCCGCTATGGCATAAAAAAACAAATTTAAAAGAAGCCCAAACAGGATCTGCAGCAGCTTGACAGCCGTATCCGCCGACTTTTTCTGTGACATCTTCTATCCTTTCCTCTGTTTCTTCCAAATTTACAGAAAACTTACGTCCATTTCCTCAATCGAACCCATAATCTTCGCATTGACCTTACGCATCATCTTGCAAAACTCCTGCTCGGCGCTTAAGGTTCTGCTGATTTGCCCGTCCGACAGCAGGTCAGTAAATTCTTTCTGAAGATTTTCTAACTGCTGCGCTGCATCCACATCACTGCTGACCTGAATTTCAAAGCTCCTTTTCCGGTACTCATTGAACCGGGCATACAAATCCGGATCTTCCTGCAGCTTCTTTAACAGGCTGATATACTCCATATATTCTGCGCTGTCTGCAATGGCATCCGCCAAAACCCCCGCTTTTTCTAATACATTGCTCATCTCTTGACACCCCTTATCTTTTTAAACTTCCATAATAATCGGCAGTATCATTGGATTTCTCTTTGTCTTTTTCCAGATAAACTCACTTAAGCTTTCCTTAATCAGCGTCTTAATCTTTCCCCAGTCCGTGACGTTTCTCTCCAGGCAGCGTTCCAGCGCCTCATTGACACAGTCCTTTGCGTCCTCCATCAGATTTTCCGCTTCCCTGACATAGACAAACCCTCTGGAAACCAAATCAGGCCCGGACAGAATCTGGTTGGAATACTTTTCCAGGGTAAGTACCACAATAATCAATCCATTTTCTGACAAATGCTGCCTGTCCCTTAACACAATATTTCCGACATCCCCGACGCCGAGCCCGTCTACTAAAATTCCCTGCGCCGGCGCCGTTCCTACAACGCCCGCATGATCCTCGGCAATTTCCAAGATATCCCCGGAGCTTAAAATAAACAGATTTTCCTTCGGGACTCCCATGCTTTTCGCAATTTCCCCCTGTGCAATCAGATGGCGGTATTCGCCGTGGACAGGAATAGCGTACTTCGGCCTCGTAAGGGCATAAATCAACTTAATCTCTTCCTCGGAAGCATGGCCGGATACATGGGTATCCTGCATAATCACGTCCGCGCCCTTCCTCGCCAGCTCATTCATGACTTTGGAAACCGACTTTTCATTGCCAGGAATCGGGCGGGAACTGAAAATAACGACGTCTCCCGGCCGGATCTGAATTTTTTTATGCATGGAAAACGCAATCCTTGACAGCACCGCCATAGCTTCCCCCTGGCTCCCTGTCGTAATCAGCACCAGCTTTTCATCCGGATAATTGCGCATCTGCTCGATATCAATCAAAAGGTTATCCGGCATTTTAATATAGCCAAGCTCTGTCGCCGTCGTGATGATATTGACCATGCTCCTGCCTTCCACAACAACCTTCCTGTCATATTTCTCCGCATAATTGATAATCTGACGCACTCTGTCTACATTCGATGCAAACGTCGCGACAATAATCCTCTGTTTCGTATGTTCCGCAAAAATGTTGTCAAATGTCTTGCCGACCGCGCGCTCCGACATCGTATAGCCGGATTTCATGGCATTGGTGCTGTCGCACATCAGGGCAAGTACGCCTTTTTTCCCGATTTCCCCAAGACGCTGCAAATCAATCGTTTCTCCATAGACCGGCGTAAAATCTACTTTAAAGTCCCCGGTATGCACCACAATCCCCGCCGGTGAATAAATGGCAAGCGCAGCCGCATCCGTAATGCTGTGGTTCGTGCGGATAAATTCAATCCGGAAACACCCTAAATTGATGGACTGCCCGTATTTAATCACCTTGCGCTTTGTCGTTTTGGTAAGGTTATGTTCTTTTAACTTATTCTCAATAATGCCAATCGTCAGCTTCGTCGCATAAATCGGGGCATTGATCTCTTTCAGCACATAGGGAAGGCTGCCGATATGATCCTCATGCCCATGCGTAATCACAAACCCCTTTACCTTATCAACATTTTCTTTCAGATACGTGATATCCGGTATCACCAGATCGATCCCCAGCATCTCATCCGCCGGGAATGACAGCCCGCAGTCCACGACGATAATGCTGTCCTCATACTCAAAAACCGTGATATTCATCCCTATCTGTTCCAAACCACCCAAAGGAATGATCCGCAGCCCATTCCCCATATACCCTCTGTTTTTCAAATTCTGCACCTCCAGATAAAATTAAAACTCCTTCCATAAATGTGCAGAGAAAGCTACTGCCTGCCTTTCTTCTCCCGGCAGTCCTTACAATATCCATATAATTTCACGTCATGATCCGTTACTGAAAATCCGTTCTTCTCATAGATCTCTGCCTCCAACTGTTCCAGCAAATCATCTTCAAAAGAAAATATCTGCTTACAGTCAAGGCATACTAAATGGTGATGGTGATGTTTTTTCTGTCCCTCCTTACCTTCCTGCCTGTGGCTCAATTCATAGCGCACACATCCATCCCCAAGATTCAACTTTTCCAGAATATTACACTCCGTAAACGCCTGAATCGTCCGATAAACCGTAGCAAGCCCGATATCCGGCTCTTTTTTTCGGACACTGTCATAAATTTCCTCCGCTGTTAAATGGATATCCGAAGTATTGCCCAACATTTGAAGAATCGCTAAACGCTGTGAAGTTACTTTCAGCCCGTTCTTTCTTAATACCTGCTTCCAATTTTCCATATGCTGTTCACTCCGCCCGGCAATAAATTTTCTGTCATTTATGTAAATTACTTGCTCTTTACTGCTCCACTTCAATTCCCACATCTTCTAAAAGCTCTTCAAACAGCTCCGAAACTGTCGAAAGCTCTTTTTCCTCTTCCACAAACACATAATAAACCTCTTCTGTCTCTGATTTCGCTTCCTTTAGTAAAAATACTTCCTCGCTCTCCGGCGATTCCGTCACCAGGAGATATTCATTTCCTAAAAACTTCGTCTGCTCTAAAACATAAAATGACAGCTCGCTTCCGTCTTCCCCTGTCATCGTGATCATTTCCTTATCGCTCATTTTTTCACTCTTTCTTTTCCTGCCGCGGTTCTTCCTTACTATGATACAAATAGTCCAGATAATTCTGCAGAATCAGCACCGCTGCAATTTCGTCTACCACCCTGCTCCGCTTTTCCCTTCGCATATTTCCTTCTATCAGCGCACGATGCGCGCTGACTGTCGTTAAACGTTCATCCCACAACACAACAGGGAGCCCCGTCCGGCGCTCCAGCATACCCGCAAACTCTTTTGATTTTTCCGCACGTTCACCAACCGTATTATTCATATTCTTAGGAAAACCGAGGACAATCGTTCCGACCTCATACTCCTGAATCAGTTCGTCCAGCCTTGCCATCGTTTTCCGAAGCTTATTTTCCCGTTCTCTACGGATCACTTCTTTTCCCTGTGCCGTCAGCAAAAGCGCATCGCTGATGGCGACGCCGACAGTAACAGAGCCGTAGTCAAGCCCCATAATCCGCATAGTTTTCCTGTACCTTTCCGCCTATTTTAAATTCCGCTCAATATAGTCCCCTAACAGTTCTTCCAGAATTTCATCACGCTCTACCTTCATAATCAGGCTCCTTGCACCCTTATGGCTCGTGATATAGGTGGGATCTCCGGACATGATATAGCCCACGATCTGATTGACCGGATTATACCCCTTTTCTGTCAGTGCAACATAAACCTGTTTAAGCATATCATCTACCTGCATCTCCGGTTCTTTCTGCACCTTGAAATACTGCGTATTATTGATTTCCTGCATATACATCCTCCAAGGCATCTGCGGCATTCCCGCATTCCTTTATCCAAAACTTCACTGTTCCGATCCTGAGTACCTTTTTCATTTTAATATAAAACGGGCAAAATAGCAAGTCTTTTAGCTTTTCTTCTTAAAGATCGTACTGCATTTCGGACACCGGATCTCAATCATGCCTTTTCCGCGCGGAATCCGTATTTTCTGGCCGCAGCCGGGACACTTGTAAATATGGTGCGTCCTCATATCGCGGAGGCGGTTCAGCCTCTTATCGACCGCACCGAAATACTTCTGCCTGTAAAACAAATACCGTCCGTTCTCTATGCTTCGCTTCGGTATATTGCGTGAAAACATACGGTAATAGCAAAATACCAGCGACAGCACTGCCAAAATGCCAAACAAAGGCAAAAACAGGCTTAAAACAATCAATACCAGTGTCACGCCAAGCATAAAATTGCCAAAGGCATCTATGCCGTACCTTCCTGCCATGAATTTCCTGATTTTCTCTTTCATGCCTCTGCCCCCTTTTCTTTAGATCTTATTTACGATTTCCTCATATCCCATAAACCGGGACGCCTTTACCAGTATTGTATCCCCATCCTTAATCAACTGCGGCAGAACCCGGATTAATGCTTCCTTTGCAGAAAAAGAATGAATCTCCATATCGGTTTTCTCCAGTGCCGCCGCCGCTGCCAGATCCCGGCTTAAGCTCCCGGCGCAAAGAAGGACGTCAATCCCTGCATTGGCACAATACCTGCCGACTTCGGCATGAAGCTCCCGTTCATTGACGCCAAGCTCTCCCATATCTCCGAGGATGGCGACCGTCCGCCCTTTTCCTCCCTTTAAAACATCGATCGCCGCCTTCATGGAAACCGGGTTGGCATTATAACAGTCATCAATGATAGATTTTCCATTTCTTTCAATAATATGCACCCTGCCGCCCACCGGCTCAAATTCCTCAATTCCCGCCTTGATTTCCTCTGCGTCCATATGGAATACCTTGCCCACAGCCGTCGCCGCCAGCGCGTTATATACCATATGGATTCCCGGAATCGGAATGTCCACAGGAAACGAGCTTTCATCAAAATGAATCGTGCAGGAAACGCCTTTCAGCCCTTTATTTTCAATATTGTCCGCATAAACGCCGCAGGCTTCATTAATGCCGAAATAAATCACCGGGCGATCCCCGACCTTCTTCACGGTTGCAAGTTTATCATCATCCCCGTTTAACACCACGCTCCCGTCTTCGGCAAGGAAATCAAAAATTTCCGTCTTTGCCTTCAAAACCCCGGTACGGTTCCCAAGATTTTCCAGATGGCACTGTCCGATATTCGTAATAACTGCCACATTGGGTTTTGCAATCTCGCTTAAGCGGTGCATTTCATCAAAATCGCTGATCCCCATTTCCAGCACGGCAACTTCATGCTCTTTCCGGAGACGGAAAATTGTGAGCGGCAGTCCCAGCTCATTGTTAAAATTCCCGTCCGTCTTCAGGGTACAAAACTTCTTTGACAGCACCGAGGCAATCATTTCCTTCGTACTTGTTTTACCAACGCTTCCGGTAACGCCCACCACCGGGATCGCAAGCTGCTGCCGGTAAAACATGGCAATCTTTTTGACTGCCTCTAAGGAAGACTCCACTTTAATATAAGCCCCACCCGGATTTTCTAAAATCTTCTCGGAAATGCAGCATACCGCCCCCCGTTTCAATACCGAAGGAATGAAATCATGCCCGTCAGCGCGCGCTCCCCGAATGGCAATGAACAGACAGCCTTCCTCTATTTTCCGGCTGTCCGCCGATACCGAACTAATCGTGATGCCCTTCTCGTGCTCTTCTCCGTAAAACTCCCCGTTACAGGCGGCCGCTATATTGGCAAGCGTCATATTCTTTAACTGTTCCATACGATATCTGCCAAAGGCTGAAAAATCAGTAACAGTTCAGCCCGGCTTCTCTCCTTCCCTTTTATTGTCCTGATATTTCTATAATCTTCTCGCAGAGATCCTCATAGCTGATCCCAACCGCCGCCGCTTCCTGCGGAATCAGGCTCGTCGGCGTCATTCCCGGAAGGGTATTCGCTTCCAGGCAGTACATATTCCCGTCCCCGTCCATCATAAAGTCAATCCTTGCATAGGCACGGAGCTTTAAAATCCGGTAAGCAAGCTCGGCATATCCCTGCATCCTCTCAGTCTGCTCCGGCGTAAGATTAGCCGGGCAGGTTTCCACCGTGGAACCCGCCTGATACTTATTTTTATAATCATAAAATCCCTGCTTCGGGGCAATCTCAATCACAGGCAGCGCCTTTCCTTCCAGCAGCGCAACGGAAAACTCCCGTCCCTTAATATATTTCTCCACGACAACTTCCTCTTCATAGGAAAAGGCTTCCTCCAGCGCTTCTTTAAATTCTTCCCGATCCTTCGCAATTACGACGCCAATGCTCGATCCGCCGCAGCAGGGCTTTACAATACAAGGGAAAGAAATTTCCAGCTCTTCCGGGTCCTTTCCGCCGTCCTCCTTTTTCAGGCAGATGCCTTCCGCCATCGGCACATGGCCCGCTATCAGCAGGCTGCGGGTAAGACCTTTATCCATGCAGACAGCGCTGCTTACATAATCCGTCCCTGTGTAAGAAATCCCCATCAGGTCGAATGCCGCCTGAACCTTTCCGTTTTCTCCGTTCTCCCCGTGGAGCGCAAGAAACACGGTATCTGCCAGCCTGCAAAGCTCCAGCACATGATTCCCAAAAAATTCCTTCCGGCTCTGCTTTGCTTCCTCGACAAGCGCCGTCTGTTCCCTCATGGCTTCCGCTTCGGAAGAAACGTCATACGCTTCCGAAAAAAAGGAACCATCCGCCGCCTTGTTCGTTCCAAAATAAACATCCAGAAGGACAGCCCGGTGTCCCCTCCTGCGCAGCGCCAGGCACACCTGCTCCCCCGAAGAAATGGAAACCGTCCTCTCTGTGCTGATTCCGCCCGCCAAAACAATGATATTCATAGCCTATGCCTTCCTTCAAAAATTATTGTCCACGCTTTCCTTCTGCTTTTTTCAAAAAGGATTCATTCTTAATAAGAAACCGCTCATGGGTTCCTTCCCCGATCAGGCCCGCTTCATCAAATGCCCTGACACGAAAAACCAGCCGCCTTCCGTCCACCTGAATCAGCTCGCTTTCACAGCGCACCTCCATGCCAGGCGGCGTTGCAGATATATGCTTCACATCAATGGCCGTTCCGACGCTTCCACAGCCCTCTTCCAAATACTCCTGCACGCTCCCGCTTGCGGTCTTTTCCATCAGCGCAATCATCGCAGGCGTCGCAAAAACAGGCAGAAGCCCGCTGCCCATTGCCGCCGCCGTATTCGCCTGTTCCACTAAAACGCTGCCGTTTCCTTTAATTCCAACCTTTAATTCCGCCATTACCGTTTCCTTTCTTTTTTTCATGGAATGATTTATAACCATTTAATCACGCCAAAGGCAAAAAGTCAAGCGGCAAGCTCTTCGTCATCATTTCTAGGTAACAGTTCGGCCACGCGGCAAAAATAGGAAAATTGAACCGTCGAGTTTACTCGTAAGGATCAATTTTCACTATTTTTGACATATGGCTGAACTGTGATATCTTTTACAAAACTACATAAAAAACTGCTCGACAAGAAATACCGCAATACATGCCCCGACTGCCACCTCTGCCAGGCCTTTGCGGCAGCAGGAAAGCACCAGTGCCGCCGCCACGCCTGCCAATGCGCTCGGAACACCTTTTGTCGCGTAAAATACCGCCGGAACTGTCATTGCCGTCAGGCAGGCATAAGGGACATAATATAAAAAAGAACACACAAACCGATTGGTGATTTTTTTACGGAATACCGTCAGCGGAATCACGCGTATCAGATACGTCACGAATGCCATAATAAAAATATATAAATAAACCATCCTGATTGTTCACTCTTTCTCTTCACTTTCTTCTTGCGGAACCGGAAATATGACCGCCCCTGCCGCCGAAGCCAATACTGTGCAGATAATGATGGCAGTCCCTGCAGAAACACCGGAAAACCACGGCAGATAATAAAGAATACAGCGGAGGGCAGCCGCAAGGATCACTACAATTAGCACGGGGCGGATTTTTGCTGCCGCCGGAACTACGATTGCGATAAACATCCCGTAGAGCGCCACATTCAGCGCACTGCTGACAGAAGCAGGGAGCACCTGCCCTGCCGCGGCTCCAATCACTGTACCGCCTGTCCATCCAAGAACCGGAAGGCTTTCAAGCCCCACCATATACGGAAAGGTCAGGCTTTTGCTGTGGTTTACCGCCACAGCAAAAATTTCATCTGTGTTTGCAAATGCAATTACCATTCTCTGCCAAAGCGATATATGCCCGGAAAGCTTCTGCGACAGCGACAAACTCATCAGCGCATAGCGCAGATTGATGATAAGCTGCGTCAACATAAGCTCCAGCACCGTCCCGCCGGACGCTATGACTGCAAGCCCTGCGAACTGCCCCGCACTGGTCACATTGGTAAGGCTCATCCATGCCCCCTGAAAAACAGTCAGCCCGGAGGAAATCGCCATAATCCCAATACTGAAACTGACCGACAGATAACCAAGCGCAATCGGCAGCCCGTCCTTTAACCCTTCTTTCAACTCTGCTTTCATTTTATGTATGATGCCAATCGGCATTTTCCTTTCCTTTTCAATTTTCATCGATTTGTTTTTCCATTTTGCGGTATGGTTCATATTTAGAATACAAAATCTTCTGCGTCCCATACAAGCTGCAGTATCCTGACAGCATATAGCTGACCGAAACGGCAATCAGGTAATATGGAAGCCCTTCCATTCCGAACAGCTCCAGCGCAATCAAAACAGAGCTGACCGGGCAGTTGGTAACGCCGGAGAATACCCCCGCCATAGATGCCGCTGCGCAGAGGGACGGGGAAATGCCAAAGATTTGCCCAAAGAAAGCGCCAAACGTCGCCCCGATAAAAAAGGAAGGAACAATCTCCCCGCCTTTAAACCCTGCCTCAATCGTAAGCGCCGTAAACAGGATTTTCCATAAAAATGCAAACGGCGCCGCTTCCCCTTCTATTGCCCTTTCGATCACCGGCATCCCTGCGCCGTTATAATCTGTCGTTCCCAGCAAAAAGGTCAGTGCGACAACAAAGCAGCCTGCGGCAAACACCCTGACATATGGATTTTTAAAATATTTCTGATATAATTCCTTCGCTTTATGGAGCACAAAACAAAATAGAATGCTGATTAACCCGCACCCTGCGGCAAGCACCGTTACCTTCCCTCCCGTCATAACGGAAAAATCCGGTATTGCCAGCACCTGAAAGGTTTCCCCGTGAATTCCAACGCTCTCCGCCAGTTCCGCCGCAGTCAGCGCAGAAAATATGCAAGGAACCAGAACCATATAATCCATTGCCCCAACGCTTGCTACCTCTATGGCAAAGACCGCCGCTGCCGCAGGAGTTCCAAACAAGGCGGCAAAGGCCGCGCTCATTCCGCACATAACCATTACCCGTTTGTCCTCTTCCTCTAATCGAAACATCCGCCCAAGCTGGTTTCCGAGGCTGCCGCCTAACTGCAGCGCCGCCCCCTCCCGTCCTGCCGAACCGCCGAATAAATGCGTGAGCACTGTGGAAATAAAGATTAACGGAGCCATTCGAAACGGAAGCTCCGCCTCCGCATGAATCGTGGAGAGCACAAGGTTGGTCCCCTTATCGTCCTGGTTTTTGCACAGATGATAAAGCCCTGCAATCAGCAATCCGGCAAACGGGAGAAATAAAATAATTCTCTCATGTTCCGTCCGAAACGCAGTCGCCAGATTCATGCAGTAAGCGAATAACGCCCCTGCCGCGCCAACACCGACTCCCGTCACTGCCGACAAAAACAGCCATTTGATAAAAATCCCCGTATTTCCTGCCGCAACCTGTAATTTTTCTTTTATCATTTTTCCTTCTCCTTAATCCCCATGCCTTTTTTGCGCGTCAATCACCTTCTGGTAATCCTTAACTTCCTTTACTGCTACATTGCTTAAGGCAAGCATACAGATTAAGTTCGGAACCGCCATCAGCCCATTCGCGATATCCGAAAAACTCCACGCAATTTTAATGGTCGTCGTTGCGCCAAAATAAGTAACAAAAGAAAAAAAGATCCGGTAGACCATGCAGTATTTTGGGTTTTTCACCAGGTATTCAAACGCTTTTTCCCCATGATATTCCCATCCGATAATCGTGGAAAAGGCAAACAGCGCAATCGCAGCGCTGACAAGCAGCCCGCCAAAATCGCCAAGCACCGTAGAAAATGCGGCAATCGTAAGCGGTGCGCCTTCAACTAACACCCCTGCGGCATCTTTCATTCCAAGCACGCCTGAAGAAGCAATTAAAAGCCCCGTGATGGAACATACCACAATCGTATCAAAAAAAGTCCCGGTCATATTGATATAGCCCTGCTTTACCGGATGATCCGTTTTTGCCGCAGCCGCTGTAATCGCCGCAGAACCCATTCCCGCTTCATTGGAAAATACGCCGCGTGCCACGCCCCAGCGCATGGAGCTTAACATAGACGCCGTAATCGTACCGCCGACACCGCCGGATACCGCCTTTGGCGAAAACGCCATACGGAAAATCTGCGCAAGTCCTGACGGCACATTCTGGATATTCCCAAGAATCACGATAATACCCGCAATCACATAAAATACCGCCATAGCCGGAACAACGACCTGGGAAACCTTAGAAATCGAACTGATTCCGCCGACCACAATAAACAGCACCAGGATTGTCAGGATGATTCCCGTCGCCGTCTCCGGAATATGAAACGTTTCATCCAGTGCGGAAGCAATGGAATTTGCCTGCGTAAGATTGCCGATGCCGAACGAGGCAAGCACCGCAAATACGGCGAATAAAAACCCCATAACCGCTCCCACCGCCTTATTTCCCAGCGCATTATTCATCGTATACATGGGGCCGCCGGACATTTCTCCATTTTCATTGACAATACGGTACTTGATTGCCAGCATACATTCCGTAAATTTCGTCGTCAGCCCGAAACACGCTGATAACCACATCCAGACAATCGCCCCCGGGCCGCCCGTTACCATAGCTGTCGCAACGCCGACAATATTCCCTGTCCCAATCGTCGCCGCAAGCGCCGTCGTCAGCGCCGAACACGG
>CANREH010000071.1 GCA_947629585.1 uncultured Lachnospiraceae bacterium
AGAAAAAAGGAACGGTGACGATTTTCGTTGAAAACGGCAAGAAAACCGTGAAATTAAAAATCACAGTAAAAGGTTAAGGGAAACAGTAACAGACATAAAATAAAAATATTGATTAAAAAGGGGCTGTCGCATTACGATATCTGGTATCTTGTACTTAGGTTTCTTATTGCGGCAGCCCTGTCATATTTTATTTATTCAATAACCGTCTCGATCTGACATTTATGGCGCTTTTTCTCGTCGTAGGAAATTCCAACCAGGAGTATTTCCTGGCAGCCCTTTAATTTCTGTGCATAGTTCTTTTCCTTGATCTGTCGGACTGCCCTGTCACAGGAGCCGCCTTTTTTTAATTCCAGGATGATTCCAGGTCTGCCGTTCCTCTTTGGAAAGAAAATGAAATCACAGTATCCCTTCCCCGTGTGCAGTTCCCGTTCTATCCGGTAATAGTTCCTGGCGTACAGGTAGCAGAGGGTGACAACGCAGGCAAGGGAGTTTTCGTCATTGTATTTTAAGACCGGGATTTCCAGATCGTGGACATATTCCAGGATTTCCGCCATTTTTTCTGTGTCTTTATTCAGGGTGGCTTCCAGCATTTCCTTAGAGCGGTCCACGATTTTCTTGACCTCCCCGAAGCTGTCCCTGGATAAAACCGACTGGAATTTCAGCATCAGTTCCTTGTTGGGAATGCGCAGCGTCCCGTCCCAGTACGTTAGGAAGCCGTATACCACCATGGCGGATAAGATTTCATCCCGGGTGTTAAGCTGCTGTTCCGTGGCGCTGTACCCCTGGAGCTGCACTTCTACAGGAATTCCGGAAACCATCTGCACCACGTCGTCCCGGATTTCGTCTACATTATGCTCGATACAGTCTGCGATTTCGCTCATGGGTCCGGTCTGGGTCCAGTAGCTCTGGCATACGCCGTCATTTAATGCAAGGCATACGGAACGCGGGTTGAACAGGCTCTCTCCCCTGCCCGTGTAGTAGCCGTCGTACCATTCCTTAATTTCCTCAAAGGAAATGTCGGGGAATTTTCTGCATAATTCCCGCACTTCCTCTTCCGTGAAGCCAAAATACCGGCTGAATTTCTGGTCATTCATAAAATTATATTCAGCGAACATGTTGAGCTCAGATCCGCTGGAATACTTGGCAATCGGCAGCACGCCGGTCATATATGCGAATTCCACATAGGGCTGATCTTTTAATAAGCCTTTGAGGAATAACAGATAATCCTCTTTATTTTCATCTGTCATAAATTTCCGGTAAAAGATAGAATCCCACTCGTCTAAAATAAAGATAAAGGAATCGCCGCTTTGTCCCAGTAAATCCGCCAAAGAAGAAATATCTTCCGTGTCGGAATCCGGATAAGCCTGTATAAGATCGCGCCTTAATTTCCTTTTTATATTGCTGATATATTCTTTATAATTTTCACAGTCGTCAGGAAGCCTGCTGAAATCAATATAGATGACATTATGCTGGTTTAAATGCTGCCGGTACTTCTCTGTTTTTTCTATCAGAAGCCCCTGGAACAGCGTGCTGCTGTCAATGCCTTTTGTATAATAAGCGCCCAGCATATTGGCGTTGGTCGTCTTGCCGAAACGCCTCGGTTTCGTGATACAGATATATTTCTGCCGGATCTGCATCTGATGTGTGATTTCATCAATCAGGAGGCTTTTATCCACGAAGGCAGGGTTATACAGTGCGTCCTGGAATAATACAAAGGAATTTTTTACATTTAAATAATTCATAAGCATACCCCCGTTACAGCTTTCAATTTATGAGTTCCATTTTATCACAGGGGACAGAATTTTACAAGGAAATAGTAACAGTTCAGCCATCAGCTCGATTTGGCTGCTTCACAGCCTGTTTCGCCGCTAAAGCGGCTAAAATCTCGCTTTTATGGCTGCGCCATATGTCAAAAATAGGAAAATTGCCCCTTATGAGTAAACTCGTCGGTTCCATTTTCCTATTTTTGCCGCATGACTGAACTGTTACAGGAAATAAAAATTAAGGCTTGCAAAAGTGAAAAAAATGGCTTATACTACATGACAGTTAGATTTCTCATGCAAAAGCGGTTTCATGTTCATATCTGTACTTAAGTATAAAATGGGTGTCTAAATTTCCAAAGGGTTTCTGCCCGCAGTTATCATTCCTTTAAAATACAATGGTTTATGATCTTATGGTATAAAAGGGTTATGGGAAACATAGAAAAAGAAAGGAGGAGTCATAAATTTTGCAATCATATTTATGGCATGTTCCATATGAATGTAAATAGAAATATTCGTAAATTATTATCCTTAATGCTTTTCTGCACGTGTTCTGTCCCGGTATTTCCCGGCGGGGCTGTGACAGATGGAAGTATTTTTGCAGTGCAGGGCAATTCTCCGGAAGAAGGCGGGGAAGAAGAAATAACGACAGAGGGAGGGATAGAAATTCCGACGCCCGGAAGCATAGCTCCGTCTACTGGGAGTGCTGTTACTGTTCCGGAGGCGCCGGAGATTTCATGGCTGGAGGCGCCTTCGGATAATTCTGATGGAAAAAAGAGTAAGAACCGGTTTAAGCCGGGCAATTGGAAGCTTTCCCTGAAACAAAGGGGAAAGGGCGTGATGGTTTCCTGGAAATCCTGTAAGGAAGCGGTGCGGTATGAAGTTTACCTTATCAGGAACGGGAAGAAAAAACGGTGGGGAATTACGAAAAAGAACCGTGTTTTCATAAAATTCGATGCGGGGGTTTTTTATCAGGTGCAGGTTTTTGGAAAAAATAAAAAAGGAAAAAAAGCTGCTAAATCAGGGAAGGTTTCCCTGTTTCTTCCAAAAGAAGTCGAGGATATTTCCATGTGCTCTCTTGGAAAAGAAAAGGTGCGTATCTGCTGGAAAAAGACGCAGAGAGCGGAAAAATATATGATTTACCGGAAAGAAAAGGGAGAACAATATCAAAAACTCGCCCGGACTGCGAAGCTTTCTTATGTAGATGACAGGCTGGAATATGGCAGAGTTTATCATTATAAAA
Organism: uncultured Lachnospiraceae bacterium; assembly: GCA_947629585.1. Taxonomy (GTDB): domain Bacteria; phylum Bacillota; class Clostridia; order Lachnospirales; family Lachnospiraceae; genus MGBC100174. The sequence continues at coordinate 3,004 of CANREH010000071.1, forward strand.
TTGTGCCTGTGACGAAAAAGAATTTTAGCGGGACAGCCGCCGTAAAAGCATTTCAAAATAAAAAAATCGTGGCGGTGAATCATCAAAAATATACTTATGAGGAAATGGAAAAAGACATAAAAATGCTTCAAAATAAATATCAGGGGCTGCTTGCGGCTTCTGTGATAGGGAAAAGCGAGGATGGGCGGAATCTTTATGATGTCGTGATTGGAAATAAAAATGCGGATAAAGTGCTTTTGGTGGTTTCCACGCTTCATGCCAGGGAGTATATGGCATCATTATTGTGCATGAACCAGATCGAATATTACCTGCAGAATTACGGAGGGGAGCTGGAAGGGAAAAAGGTAAAAGAGGTTTTAAAAAATATTGCGATCCACTATATCCCAATGGCGAATCCGGACGGCGTGGCGATATCCCAGTTTGGAATTGGAGCGCTCAGGAAGGCTTCCCTGCGGCAGAAGCTGCAGGCTTTTGTTTCGGAAAATACACAGGTGTGGAAAGCCAATGCAAGAGGCGTTGATTTGAACAGGAATTTCCCGTATCAGTTTCAATCCGTAGGAGAGATGGGAAGTGAAGGCTTCAGCGGGACAGCCGCCCTTAGTGAGAGTGAGACAAGGGCAGTTTTGGAGCTGATTAAAAATTTACAAAAAAAGAAAACCATTTCCGGGGCGGTCAATTACCATGCTATGGGCTCGATTGTATTTGGATCATGCCCGAAAAAAAACCGGGCCAGGGATGTGACAAAGAGTATGTACAGTCTGGCAAGGAGTGTCACGGGATATGCGGGAGCGGCCGGGTATTCTTCGGGAAAGGATGGAAATATCGGAAATCTGCGGGAATATTTTATTTTTGAGAAAGAGATTCCAAGCATTACTTTAGAAATTGGAAATCTCCCCTGTCCCGGCCCGATTTCCGAATTTTCGTCGATTTGGGATAAAAATAAAACGCTGGTATTTTTGGAAGCGGCATTATTATCGGAGGTTTCTGTTTAAAATCCGGAAGGATGGATAGGGAGCAAAAAAAGCAAGCTCCGGGATGGCAGCCGATAAGTTTTGGTAAGCAAGGAAACAGTGACAGAACCTGGGGCATTGGAAAGCCTTTTTAGAAGGCTTTTCCGGCAGGTTTTCTGTCTTCTGGTTTCCGGGAGGCAGAAGATCGGAAATATGCTCCTGTCCATACAGGTTCCCAAGACAGGTTTTGCTTAAAATGCAGGCATAGATATCCCCATTGGCTTTGATAAAAATATGGTTAAGGGTTCCGTCAGGAGAAAATTCCGCCTGGCACCGGGAAGGATCGGAAGGAAACGGGGTTTCTTCCAGAAGGAAGAAGGGATCGATAGATTCAAAAAATGCCCGATCTTCCGGGGAATAGGGCTGCCTTTTTCCGTCCATCTGGTTGAGCCAGAAATAAATGTCTTTTGGTAAAGAAGCTTTGAAACGGGACAGAGCGTCTTTCCGGGAAGGATCGGCGACAGCCCCGGCGCACAGGGAAATGCCGTAATTCTTTAAAAGAGAAATCTGCCTGCAAAATGATTCTACGGAGGTCATGGAGGGATGGAAGGTACACCAGAGGCGCAGCTTGGAAATGTCGCCTGTTTTTAGAAATAATGCGATCATTTTTTTTGCCGGAAAAGAAGCGTTGGTCTGGCAGCCGACGGCTTTCACCGTTTCCAGGCGGCTTAATTCAGCTAAAAATTCCCAGTAATAAGTATGGATTAACGCTTCCCCGTAAGGGACGATCTGGAAGGTGAAGCGTTCGGTTTCTTTCTTTAACTGTTCAAGAAGCCTGGAAAGGCAGAGCCGATCCTTTGCTTCTTTTTTGGGAGAATGGGGTCTTTTGGAAAAAGGGCAGTAGCTGCAGGAATAATTGCAGGAGTCGAGAATGCCGCGGTACTGGATGTGTCGGATTTTTTCCGGCGTTGTCGCTGTTTTATCAGGATGGAAATTGTTCATAGCTTTGCCTGCCCTTCTTTCATTTTTTCCTCTACTTCTTTTGAAATAAATAATGGCCCGACAGCATCAGAAAGGGACATTCCTTTTTCGGTAAGAAAAACTTTATTTTTTTCACAGCTTACCAGATGATCGGAAAGCAGTTCAGAAAAAACAGGAAAATCTTCCCACAGGGAAGCCTCGGATTGTTTCGCCCGCCTGCGGACAGCCTGGTATTCCGTAAGATCAATTCCGGTAAAAAATAACAGGTTTTTAATAATATATCTCCGCAGCATTTCTTCTTCCGAGAGAAGGAAGCCATAATCCGCCGGATAAGAAGTCTGTTTTAAATATCGTTTGATTTCCTTTAAGCAGCCGGACTGCCGTACATGATAAGGTGTGCAGAAGTGCAGGTTTTCAAGGTAACTTCTTCCGCCGCAGCCGAGGGAGAGCATATTTTCAAAACCGCAGCTTCTGGCTGCCTGCGGAGGTTTTTTCACAAAGCGCCGCATGGACAGGCGGGTATAACCCCGGTTCTGTAAATAATCGCTCATGAACAGGGAAAGCTCATAAGCCTGCCTGGAAGCGTGGATTTGCTGATTGAAAAGCCGGGTTCCCCGCTTGATATAAAGCGGATAAAGGAATAATTCTTCCGGTTCGTAAAAAAGGGCGGAATCAATCGAATACCGGAAGGAACGGATGTCCTGATGGGGAATGCCGTAAATCAGATCAATATTCCTGCAGGGGAAGCCTGCATCGCGGATTAAAGACAGGGCATGGTGGCATTCTTTTACGCTGTGGCTTCGGTTTAATGATAATAATTCTTCTTCCTGAAAGCTCTGGATGCCGATGCTGACGCGGTTTACCCGGTGCTGTTTTAAAATCTCAAGTTTTTCTTCTGTTGTCTGCGCCGGGGAAGTTTCTGCAATGATTTCAGGATGATCCGAAAAGGAAAATAATGCCATGATCTGAAATAATTCTTCTAACTGCGTTTCCTTCAGATAAAGCGGCGTTCCGCCGCCGATAGTCAGGCTGTCAAAGCTAAGCGAAGGGGCTTCTAAACGATAATAATCAGCCTGCCGCCTCATGGAAGCAAGATATTCGGAAACAGTTTCCGTTGTCTGTCCAGTGACGGAAAATAAATTGCAGTAGCCGCATTTGCTTTCACAAAACGGAAGATGAAAATAAAGGGAAAGCGGCTGTTTTGCCGCTTTTTTTAAATAGCCGGAAAGATCAATGTCCTTAAGCGGACGGTAGGCGGTTTTATGGGGGTAACTGTACATATACTGCTGATAAATTTCAGGGAAGTTCATAGCTGGTAGCAGGCTCCTTTTTAATCTTATTACAGAAAAAAATGTTTATAAGGGACGGTGGTGACGGCAGGGTGGTTGACGCCGTGCAGCTCAAACCCATCGTCTCCATAGCAGGTGCCGTGGTCGGAACAGCAGATGACAAACACGGGCGCGCGCTGTTTAAAAAAAGTAAACAGCGGCTCCAGGCAGGAGTCCACATAGCGGAGCGCAGCGGCATGGGATTCTAAGGAATCTTTTTTTGCGTTTTCGAGATAAAAATAATTCGGGTAGTGGACAGCGTCAATATTAATGTATAAAAACAGCCGCTGTTTTTTCGGAAAAGAGGAGCATTTTTTAACGGCGAAAGCAATCTGGTTTTTGGTGCTTTCCCTGACGCCGCAGCCAAATTTTGGAGCCCAGTAGCTGTGCTTAAAATAGCCGGGCAGGACTTTTCCGATGGCGGAGCGCTTGTCAAAAAAAGAGACGCCTCCAATGCAGATAGTCTCATATCCTTCGTTTTCCAGGCTTTTTACCCAGGTGCTTTCCGTAAAGGTATAGGCATATTCCGGAGCAATTCTGCCTTCCCCGATATGTTTTGCAAAAAACAGAGTCTCCCGATTGGAAAGCTTCCGTACATCGCTGCTGTAGGGAAGGAAACCTGCAAAAAACGCCTGATGTGCAGGATAGGTGAAATTCCCGCAGGTCTGGCGTTTTTCCCAAGGGCCGTAATGGTTCAGGACAGGCGTATGGGATAAATCCTGTTCCCGGACGGCAATATCATAACGGAGGGTGTCCAGACACAAAAATAAAATGTCATGGCTGCCAATAATAATGTTCATGTCCGGCTGCTCCATGTTAAAAATTCTCCTATCTGTTCAGAATAAATGCTGTTTTTATCATAAATATCCTGATATAAAAGATCGCCCTGCCCGTTCATTTCAATCAGCATGGGTTTTCCCGATTCTTTTTCCAGCAGAACATCGATGCCCGCCATAGAAAGCCCGTTCACGGCATGGACAGCCTTTTGGCAGAGATTTTCAATGCCCGCTGCCTGTACGGCGGAAAGGGAAAGGCAGGCGGGAAGCTGTCCGTTGACTTCCGAAGGAAGGGCGGCGTTATTTAAATGCAGGTTGGTAATCGGCCCGTCTGACTGCCGCACAGTAATAAAGGATATCCTGCCAAACTGGAAAAGAATGCGGAAATCATATTTTTTACGGTTGTACTCCGCTTTGGGAACCCAGCGTTCCACAATGGTTCCCAGCGGGAGGATTTTGGAAAAATATGCCTGTATCGTTTTATGATCCCGACAGCAGGAAATCCGTTTCGTATTGACAAGGAAACCGCCGTCAAACGCCGCCGAGGTATAAAGCTTTTCCCGGCATTTTTCCGGATGGTACTGATAGGCTAAAATCCCTGCCGCGCCGGATGCCAGTTTTGGTTTTACAAAAACAGAAAAACAATGCTTTTCTTCCATCAACTGCTTTAATTCTTCATAGCAGGAAATGTCCGCGGAAAGAAGCGGCGTTGCGGGAAGGCTTTCTGCCGCAAGTGTCTGCCTTAATTTTTGCTTATCAAGAAGCAGGGCAATAGTTTCCGGAGTATTTAAGTAGTGCAGGCGATTAGATGGCGCAGGGAGGGAAGAAAGCCAGGATAAATACGCCTCTGCCATCTGGTACATGCAGTCAATCCGGTACTGCTTTTCCTTTAAAAAATCATAGGAAGGCGGATCAATTTTACAAAAAACAGGAGAGGTTTCCGTTAGTTTTTTTAATTTATCGGAAAGAATCTCCCATTTTTTTTCCTGGGAATAACAAAGCAGCCTGACAGGAACAGGAAAAGCCGCTTTTTTTAAAAACAGGGTCCGCCTGCTGTTTTCTTCCCCGATAAGGACAAAAATCGGCGTTTCCATCTTATTCCGTCAGCATTGGGTAACGGTAGACTTCATCTCCATACCGATCTTCTTCCTGCCTGTCGTCCGTGTTGACTTCTACATTCGGAAGATTTTGGAGTTTTTCCGCCATTTCATCGGAAAGAAAATTCCAGCATAAGTTGACAAACTGAATATTCGGCAGGGAAGGGAGACTGTCAAGCAGTAGCTGCCCGCCCTTGTCTGTCAGCGTACCGTTGGAAAGGTCCAGAATGGAAATTTTTTCCGCATATTTGCTGTTTAAAACTGCTTCCGCCACTTCGTCCTCGATTTCACTGTCGCCAAGCCCTAAATAGGCAAGCTGTGGGAAATCGGAGTTGGCAAGCAGAGATTTAATGGTTTCGATATCCCCGTCAAAGCCGTAATCTTCAACGCCAAGATAGAGGTTTAACTCTTTTAAATTCGGAAGATGCGCTTTTTCAATATCCGCAATCACATCCGCCGGAAGCCCGCCGCAGATAATGGTTAAAGATTCCAGATTCTCATGGGAAATTTCCCCAAGCACTAACTCCATGCTTCCTTTGATAATCAGGGAATTCATATCCGGGAATGCCTTAAAAAACTGTTCATAATTGCCCTGGACAATCCAGGAAACCTCGCATTCTTCATAATCCATATCCCCGATGAAAAAATGACGGATATGGGAAAATTGATCGGCATGTTCTATCAGCCCGTCAATAATCTTCTGTACGGCGCCGTCATCATCATTCCAGGGATCGCCCCAGGTGCCGATGATAAGCTCCTCTAATTCCGGCAGCTCCGGATCAGCCAGGATATCCGGAATCATGGTATCTGCACATTTTCCTTCCTCTTCCTGTTCATAGGTATATGCGTATTTTTTGCTTTTCATAGTTTGTATCATGCCAAAGGCGCGTGGTTGGGATTTCCTTTGGCGTCCCTCCTTCCGTTTCGTTTCTTTTTCGATCTTTCCCTTGTTTCGATTGAAATAAGAGTGAATGCTGGTCTTTTTATTATAAAGGAAAAGGAGGGGAATAGCAATTGGTTTTTGCCTGAATTTCGCTGTTTTGTGACGTCTATTCGCAATCCTGCACTTCGTGCTTCAAACTGCGCGTCATCAGGCGTTTCTATCATGGCGATCCCTCAACAGTCCTGTTGGCTGAACTGGTACCATCATTTTATAAAACCTGTTGAAATTTTTTTGATGATAGGATATAATTTTGCTAAGAGGTGAAATTTTTGCACGGTTGAAGAGATCGTGAGGGATTTGAATGACCGGAATAGCATCTGGAGTTTAGGAGGTAAATGATGAAAAAACAGTGGTATGATATTTTAGGAAAAATGCAGGAGCTTTTGTATGAAACGGATGTAATAAAAGTGATAACAGGCTTAGCCTATGAGGGATTACGGGAAAGAGAAGAAGAGTCTGCGGAAAAGGTCGTATATTTTATGATAAAAGAACTGGAAAAAATTTACGAACAGGAGAAAACGATAGTGGAACAAATGGATCTTGCTATTTTAGAAGAAAAGAAATGGGAACGGAAAAAAAGAAGGTAATTGTTCCGTTCCCATATACTGTGTGCGTCCAGTATGGGCGCGGTTTAATCGGTAAAAGTCGTTGTACCCTGGGCTGGTCAGCTAATGACTGGCCTGTTAGCCGATTTATTTAACGGGGTATTTTTTTTTGATATTGCTGGCGCCGGTAATGTAGTCCATACTTACGTTGTAATATTTTGCAAGAATCAGGATGCTGTCAATCGGTATCCGCGTTTTGCCGCTTTCGTAATCAGAGTAAGTACGCTGCCCAATATTTAACAAATCTGCGATTTTTTGCTGTGTCAGAAAATGATCTTCTCTCAGATTTCGGATTCGTTCATTATAGCGCATTAGCATTCCTCCTTTTTAAACTGAGTATAGCGAATTTAAAAAAGAAAACGTTAATATAGAGTTATAAACACTATATCTAGGAAAAAATCCGTGGTTCTATAAGGATGACGATAAAAGTAGTTTGCGTAGGATGATGAAAAAATATTCCGAAATTTTGTTGACAATTGGAGTTATATACTCTAAAATGAAAGAAAAAAGGAGGAAATTACATATGAAATTGTTACAAAGGTTTGTGCAATCTGTTGGTTTCTTGCTGCTGCTGTTTGTGGTGTCAGGATGTTTTAGCAATACGGCCGCAGCAGATGTTTTGTATAGTGATCAGCAGAACAATGTGTCTTGGAGCATTGATTCGGAAGGCTGCTTAAAAATTGAAGGGAGTGGAGATTATTTTGGAGCAACCTGGACAAGTTATGGAAGAAAAATAGTTACCAGAGCAATTGTTTCTGTCAAAGATATTACGTCTTTTAAAGGAATGTTCCAGGGAATGGAGAATTTGCAGACGGTAGATTTTAAAGATACGGATATAAGCAAAGTAACGAATATGTCAGGTTTATTTAGCAGATGTACAAATTTAAAGGAGATTAAGGGAAATACAGCGTTAAAAGACTGGGATGTCAGCAATGTAACAACAATGAGCGCTATGTTTAATAGCTGTAGTAGTTTGGAAGCTTTAGATGTCAGCCGTTGGAATGTAGAAAATGTGAAAGATATATCCGGTATGTTTTCCGGTTGTCAGAAGCTGGAAGAATTGTCGGTAGAAAATTGGAATACAAAATCTTTGGTTAATATGGCAGGAGCTTTCTCTGATTGTGCAAAATTTGATTTATCAGATTGGGATATGTCCCATGTGGAAAATCTTGAGCAAGCGTTTAGTGGCTGTGGCATACAGGAGTTTGACGGCAGTAAGTGGAATCTTAAATCTTTAAAAACAGCGAAAGAGATGTTTTCTAGGGCAGATAATATAAAAAAGGTTAATATTTGCTTCTCTGATGCTAAGGAGCTTACAAATTTATCCAATGTATTTAATAGATGTGGAAATTTGGAGACAGTGGAGTTTAGCGGCTGCCCGGAATGGAAGCTTGCCAATAGTTATCACTTATTTTATTGCTGCGGCAAGCTTTCAAATGTGAAGTTGCTAAATTGGAATACCAGTTCCGTGAAGGATATGTCTGGAATGTTTTATTTATGCAGTTCTTTGAAAGAACTGGACTTATCCGGCTGGGATACAGCAAATGTGACCGACATGGATTGTATGTTTTATTATTGTAAGAAGTTAGAAAAGTTGGATTTATCCGGCTGGGATACAAAAAATGTAACGAATATGAGCAACATGTTTTGTTATTGCAGTAATCTGCAGAAGTTGGAAATGTCTGGCTGGAATACAGCAAATGTAAAGAATATGAGCAACATGTTTTATTATTGCAGTAATCTGCAGAAGTTGGAAGTGTCTGGCTGGGATACGGAGAATGTAACTGATATGAGTTGTATGTTTTGTGGTTGTAGTAAATTACAGAAGCTGGAATTGTTAGGTTGGAAAACAGGGAATGTAAATAGTATATCCAGCATATTTTCCGGTTGCTATTCTATTGTCAGCCTGGATCTTGGTACTTGGGATGGTTCTAATTTTACCAATATTAAAGAATTGCTCAGAGATTGTAAAAAACTGCAGAAACTGGTTATGTTCCCGAATGCAAAGGAGGAGGTTGTGCTTCCGGAAATTTATACCGCTCCTTATTGGGTAGATGAAAATAATAAAAGATGTGAAACTACGGCGGCAGGGCTGAAAAAAGCAATGACATACCAAGGAGTTAAGGTATCCATAGAAAAAGGAACAGAAAAAAACGTATCTTCTATATTTCAGAGTGATACAGCGGAACATTGCGGATATCGTTATGATCTTTATGCTGTATATCCGGAGGTCGCTTATCTGCAGAAAACGAAGCAGGGATATGAACGTGTGGAAGTGAAAGAAACACAGGGCAGATATGATTTTTATACAATCGATGGTTCTCTTGTCATTGAGGAGTATGATGAAAATTATGAATTTTTATCTGCAAAAGAACTGTCTTTGGAACTGCCAAGGTTTGGAGGCTGTTATCTGGGGCAAGATTATAATTTTGTGATCTGCGGGCAGGAGAATAAAGAAGAAGATAATGCAAAAGAAGTGATCCGGATAATCAGGTATTCCAAAGAATGGAAACGGCTTGATTCGGCGTCTTTATATGGAATCAATACATATATACCATTTGATGCCGGAAAAGTAAGCTGTGCGCAGAAAGAAGGGCTGCTCTATGTCAGGACCACGCATGAAAAGTATTCAGGTGCCAGTGTGGTGCATCATCAGTCGAGTATGTCCTTTATTCTCGATATAGAGACCATGAAATTTCAGGATGCATTTTATGATACAAGTAATATTGATGCAGGGGAAGGTTATGTGTCACATTCTTTTAATCAGTTTGTTCTTGCCGATGGAGAAGATATCATTACCCTTGATCATGGAGATGCTCATCCAAGGGCAGCCGTATTGTGTAAATTTTCAGGTATTCAGTCTTCGTTTACCGGAGGAATCCCGACAGAACTTTTAACATTCCGGGGAGAGGAAGGAGATAATTATACAGACGCGGCATTGGGAGGCTTGTCGGCATCGGATTCTTCTTATCTTGTTGCCGGAAATTATCTGCGAAAAGAAGAAGATAGCAACCGCAGTATCTTTTTAAGCGTTGTGCCAAAAAATCAGACAGAGAACCATCAGTTGATTTACCTGACAGACGGAAAAGAAGCAGTCAGTATGCCGAAACTGGTGAAGATTAACAGTAATCGTTTCCTTATCCTGTGGAATATTGAAGGAAAAAGTACGCAGAGTCTGCAATATGTCTTTGTGGATGGGCAGGGAAAGAAGCTGACAGATATTATTACGGCGAAAAAAGCGGCGGATTTAAGCGACTGTCAGCCGATAGTATCGGAAAATAAAGTAGTATGGTACAGTACAAGAAACAGCGTTCCTCATTTTTATGAAATAGATATAGATACAAAAACAATTTCTGTTACGGATGCCCATTATGATACGACATTGGGTGATTTGGATCAGGATGGCTCCATTAATTCCGCAGATGCCCTTATGGTATTGAAAATTGCTGCGAATTTGAAAGAGCCGACAAGTGATCAGCAAAAAGCAGCGGATATAAATAAAGATGGAAAAGTAAATGCGGCGGACGCATTATTAATTTTGAAACGTGCGGCGGGGCTGATTACGGAATTTTAGCATTTGCTTTTTAGAATGGAGGTGTTAAAGATGAGGTGGTTAAAGAGAGTAATGCAATGCCTTGCCTTATTGTTTTTGCTGATGGCAGCAGGGCATACGGCGGATGCGGCGGGATTGGAAAAAGCAACGGTGTCTACTATAATTCCACGGATATGTCAGAGTAATACAGCGGAGAATTATGGGTATCGTTATGATCACCTTTCCGCATACCCAGAGGCTGCTTATCTGCAGGAAACAAAGCAGGGATATGAGCGTGTGGAAGTAAGAGAAACGCCGAGGGGCGGATATGATTTTTCAAGCAGCAGTTCTCTTGTCGTTGAGGAATATGATAAAAATTATGAAATTTTATCGGCAAAAGAAATTTCGTTAGAATTGCCAAGATTTGGAGGATGTTATCTGGGAAGAGATTATAATTTTGTTATCTGCGGGCAGGAAAATCAGGAAAAGGATGATACGAAGGAAGTCATTCGTGTAATTAAATATTCGAAGGAATGGGAGCGGCTGGATTCGACATCTGTATATGGAGCTGATACAACGATTCCATTTGATTTTGGAAAGGTAAGCTGTGCCGAAAAAGATGGAATGCTTTATGTTTGGACATGTCATATAATGTATAATGGGCATCAGTCGAATATGTCATTAATTCTTGATATAGGAACGATGAAGCTTTATGGTACAGATCAGGACGGAGGATATGTGTCCCATTCTTTGAATCAGTTTATTCTTGCAGATGGAGATGATATTATTACGCTTGATCAGGGGGATGCGTATCCAAGGGCAGCCGTATTGTGTAAATTTTCTAATATCCAGTCGGAGTTTGTGCAAGGAATTCAGACGAAACTGTTAAAATTTAGAGAAAAGGATATTTATCAATATACGGATGCGGCACTGGGAGGCTTGTCGGCATCGGATTCTTCTTACCTTGCTGCAGGGAATTATCGTGAGGAGGAAAGTGACAAGAACCGCAGTATCTTTTTAAGCGTTGTGCCAAAAAATCAGACGGAGAACCATCAGTTGATTTATCTGACAGACGGAAAAGAAAACGTTGATATGCCGAAGCTTGTGAAGATTGACAGCAATCGGTTTTTAATTCTCTGGAATGTTAAAAATGAAAATACGCAGACCTTGTCCTATGTTATGGTGGACGGGCAGGGAAAGAAATTGACGGAGGTTGTCAATTCTAAAGAAACGGCAGATTTAAGCGACTGCCAGCCGATAGTATCGGGAAATAAAGTAGTATGGTACAGCACAAGAAACAGCGTCCCTCATTTTTACGAAATAGATATAGACACAAAAACAATTTCTGTTACGGATGCCCATTACAATGCTGCGGTTGCTGATTTAGACCGGAAGGGGCTCGTTATCTGGCAGGAACATAATTTGTTATGGGGCGTTGATTCTGAGGGCTGTTTGAAAATTACAGGAAGCGGGGACTCTAGCTCTAAAGAATGGAGAGATTATTCAGATAAAATTAAAAATGCAGTTGTTTCTGTAAAAGAGATGACATCATGTGCCTCAATGTTTGAAGGTCTGGGAAATTTAGTAACGGTGAAGTTTACGGATACCGATATGAGAGAAGTAAAAGATATGTCACATATGTTTTCTGGCTGCAAATCTTTGAAAGAAATAGAAGGAACAGACTGGGATACCGGAAATGTTACTAATATGGGTAATATGTTTTCCGGCTGTGAAGCATTGGAGAAATTGGATGTTTCCCAATGGAATACTGGAAATGTTACCAATATGCGGGAGATGTTTTTAAATTGCAAATCTTTAAAGGAACTAAAAGTGTCAGACTGGGATACCAGTAATGTCGTTGATATGTACGGTGTGTTTTGGGGCTGTGAAGCCTTGAAGAAATTGGATGTTTCCCAATGGGATACCGGAAATGTTGTCAGTATATGGGGGATGTTTTTGGACTGTAAATCTTTAAAGGAACTAGAAGTGTCAGACTGGGATACTGAAAATGTCAACAGTATGGTTGAGACGTTTTGGGGCTGTGAAGCTTTAGAGAAATTAGATGTTTCCCAATGGGATACCAAAAAGGTCACCAATATGTGGGGGTTGTTTTTAAGCTGTAAATCTTTAAAGGAACTAGAAGTGTCAGACTGGGATACTGGAAATGTCACCAACATGAATGGTATGTTTTGGTGCTGTGAAGCCTTGGAGGAATTGGATGTTTCCCAATGGAATACGGATAAGGTAACTGATATGGGAAATATGTTTTATTATTGTCGTTCCATTCTTGATTTAGATTTTGGCTCATGGGATGGGACAGGAATTACTCAGATGGATGGAATGATAACAGGGTGTGACAGCCTGCAAAAACTTGTTATGTTTCCAAATGCGAAAGAAGAGCTTAGCCTTCCGGAAGCGTCTGCGTCATCTTACTGGGAAGATGAGAATAAGAAAAGGTGTGAAACTACGGCGGCAGGACTAAAAAAAGCAATGACATATCAGAAGACAGGAATCCTCGAAGGCGATTTGGATCAGGATGGCTCCATTAATTCTGCGGACGCCCTTACGGTGCTGAAAATTGCGGCAAATCTGACAGTGCCGACCAGCGCTCAGAAAAGGATAGCGGATGTAAATCAGGATGGGAAAATCAATGCGGCGGATGCATTATTGATTTTGAAACGTGCGGCAGGGCTGATTACAGAATTTTAAAAAATATGGATACGCCTTAAAAGCAGACTGGCGCATTAGACAGAGTATGGCTAATGCGCCAGAAAGATCCTGAAATTTTTATTGCGAAAAATTATCAAACATTCTTGGATTGGTTTTTCTTTAATTCTTCGATTTCTTTCAATAACTCAGCTTCTCTTTTTGAAAAATCAGTTTCTTTTTTTACAAATTCGGCTTCTCTTTTTGTGAAACTGGACCTTTCCAACATCCAAGCGGATTCTTTCTGGGCGAATGTTTCCGCCTGTTTTTTAATCGTTGCACGCAAGTCTACAATTTCCGGTGCTAACAGTATTTTTAATTCTTCTGTCATACGACCATTCCTTTCTGCAATCTTTAAAAACAATTCGTTATTTACATTTGATACAAAATTCACAATGACGCCAGCGTTTTTCCTGTCTCCTGTATTTTCTAAAACACTGTAATTATCAAGAAGGCTCTCTGCTTCCTCCTTCTTTAAAGAACGTGTTAAAGAGCACAGCCAGGTGTGGAGAACCGGATCAAGCTTTCCTGTCACTAAAATCTGCATGGGGAATAAAAGCCCTTCTACTCGGTAGATGCCGGGGCTTTTCTCCACTACCTTACACTTCCCTGATAAATACTTTATCAAAGCTTCCGGTTTCCCTTCCCTCACCAAAGAAACCGTGATGTCCTCGGCTGGGATTTCATTCTGCCCTCCGGTTTCTTCCTTGTAAATGCAGGCATAGCCAAACACTTTGTAAAAGTCATCAATGCCAAGTTCATCTTCCGGAGATTTAGTATAAACCATCCTTGAAAAAATTTCAATAAGAAAATCAAGATTACTTCAATAAGTTTTTTGAACATAGCCCGAAAAATCTGTATAAAGGGGATTTTCCCTTTTTATTATGAAACAGGAGATGAGATTATGGTTCAGATTTGCCAGAATCAGGAGGAAAATCAATGCGCCAGCTTTTTCCTTGTGTTCCTTATATTTGTTACGGGGTGTTGATTCTGAGGGCTGTTTGAAAATTATAGGAAACTGGTATTGAAACATGCGGTGGGGCTGATTACAGAATTTTAAAGCAGGCTGGCGCATTAGACAGAGTATGCTAATGCGCCAGCAAGATCCTGAAATTTTTATTGCGAAAAATTATCAAACATTCCTAGATTGGTTTTTCTTTAATTCTTCGATTTCTTTCAATAATTCAGCTTCTCTTTTTGAGAAATCAGCTTCTCTTTTTGAGAAATCAGCTTCTTTTTTTGAGAAATCAGCTTCTCTTTTTGAGAAATCAGTTTCTTTTTTTGCAAACTCGGCTTCTCTTTTTGAGAAATCAGCCTCTCTTTTTGTAAAACTGGACCTTTCCAACATCCAAGCGGATTCTTTCTGGGCGAATGTTTCCGCCTGTTTTTTAATCGTTGCACGCAA
>CANREH010000072.1 GCA_947629585.1 uncultured Lachnospiraceae bacterium
ATCTCGCTTATGGCAGAACGCCATATGCCAAAAATAGTGAAAATTGTCCCTTACGAGTAAACTCGACGGTTCAATTTTCCTATTTTTGCCGCATGGCTGAACTGTTACGAACAATAAGAAAGGAAGCGGAAAGAGATGAAAACAATTACAAAAACAGAACGGGAAGGTTATACCTATGTAGAAGGCGGCGTCTGCGCGGCCAGAGGGTTTACCGCCAATGGGCTTAACTGCGGGCTGAATCCGGATAAAAAGAAAAATGACGTCTGCCTGGTTTACAGTGAAAGCGTCTGCAATACGGCGGCGGTTTATACAAAGAATAAAGTGAAGGGCGCGCCGATCCTTGTGACAAAGCGGCATTTAGAAAAGACCGGAGGGAAGGCAAAGGCTGTAATTGCCAATTCCAAAAACGCAAATACCTGCAATGCTGACGGGGAGGAGAAGGCGGAGAGGATGGCAGAGCTTGCCGCCGATGTCCTGGGAATAAAGCCGGAGGAGGTCGTCGTAGCCTCGACGGGCGTGATTGGGCAGATTCTTCCGATAGAGCCGTTGGAAACGCATATCAAAGAGCTGGCTGCCGGGCTTTCCTCCAGTGGGAACGCAAAAGCGGCCAATGCCATCATGACGACAGACACGGTGCCAAAAGAAGCTGCGGTGGAATTTAAACTGGGAGGCTGTATTTGCCGTCTTGGGGGCATGGCGAAGGGAAGCGGCATGATCCATCCGAATATGGCGACGACGTTAAACTTTATTACCAGTGATGTTTCCATATCGCCGGAAATGCTTAAGAAAGCGCTGAGTTCTGTGGTAAAGGTGACGTATAACTGCTTAAGCATTGACGGGGACACCTCTACGAATGACATGGTCAGCCTGATGGCAAATGGGCTTGCCGGGAATGCGGAGATTACAGAAGAGGGGAAGGACTACGACTGCTTTCGGGAGGCGCTGTATCTTGTCATGGAATCCATGACGAAAATGCTTGCCAAAGACGGGGAGGGCGCGACCAAGCTGTTAGAATGCAGCGTTTCTTCTGCGCCGGATGAAGATACCGCGATCCTTGTCGCAAAGAGCGTGATCCGCTCGCCGCTGTTAAAATGCGCCATGTTCGGGGAGGACGCCAACTGGGGAAGGATTCTGTGCGCCATCGGCTATGCCGAAGCGGAGTTTGATATTGGAAAAGTAGACGTCTGGCTTTCTTCCGCACAGGGAACGGTTTCTGTCTGCAAAAACGGGGCGGGAGTGGAATTTTCGGAAGAGGCAGCAGCAAAGATCTTAAGTGAGGATGAAATTAAGATTGAGATTGCCTTAAACCAGGGAGAAGCTTCCGGCAGGGCATGGGGCTGCGATCTTACCTATGATTATGTAAAAATAAATGGTGATTACCGTTCTTAATAAACGAAAAATAGTAACAGTTCAGCCATCAGCTTGATTTGGCTGCTAAAGCGGCTGAAATCTCGCTTCTGGCCTGCCGTATGTCAAAAATAGGAAAATTGCTCCTTACGAGTAAACTCGAAGGTTCCATTTTCCTATTTTTGCCTGGCGGAACTGTTACGAAAGCTCCGCAATACGGCTGACGCCGACATAGATTTCGGAAAGTTTGTACCAGGTCGGGAAGTCTACGATTCCGGTCGCCGGAAGCTTAAAGATTTCCTGGAATACTTTGACGGAGTCTGCCGTTTTATTTCCGTAAATGCCGTCAATGGCTACGGAAGGGACGAGCGGATATCCTTTGGAAATGCCGTTTAACTGCTCCTGGATCTGGCGCACCTTCTGCCCGCGGGAGCCGATGGAAAGATCATTTCCCGGCCAGGAGGAAGGAATGCCGGAGATTGCCTCCGCCTGGTTGATGTACATATCGTTTCCGTAAAATTCCCGGATAATCTGGATGGCGCTGTACCCCTGATCGCCCAGGGCTTTGGACCCCCACTGGGTCATCCAATTCGGGCAGGAGACTTTATCCCCGTCGCAGTACTGGGTGAGGATGGGCTGTTTTACATTGGGGCGCGACAGGTAATAATTAAACAGGGAATCGACAATGCTGCTGATGCTGGAAAAGAGGTTCCTTCCGTAAATCCATTTCTGGTCATAGGCTGTGGAGCTGGTAATGGTAAATCCATAGCCTTTGTTCCGGTACCATTCGGTATAGACCCTGTTTAAAGTAAAGGACTGGATCGCCAGCACATTTGCCTTGATGGTTTCCGCAGGCCAGCTTGCATAGATTTCACTGCAGGCGACGTTCTTAATATAGTCTTTGTATTTTACATAATAATTCTGTGCATTGCTGTCTGTCGGCGGGCCGTCGTGGACAATGATGTATTCCGGGATAACGACGCGGCTTAGGACAATTTCCCCGCTTTCCTCTAAGGGCTTAATCTCTGATTCCGCGATTTTGGGCGGGAAATCCCCAAACAGGGTATGCGGTCCGATGACAATGGACTCTGCTTCGTCTTCGGAATTGTTTTCGGAATTTTCTGCGGTTCCCTGCGGCAGCAGGCTCACCGGCTGGATAGCGGTTTCCCCGGACAGGATTTCTACACCGGTAATAACAACATTTTCAAAATTTGGGTTTTTTATGGTAACGACATAGTTTGCATAGGGCTGCTGCGCGGACGGTTCTTCACTGTAGGAGCGGGGCGGCGCGGCAAGCTCTACGCTTTTGGTCTGCCCGGAAGAATCGGTCGTGATTTCCTCCAGAATCCTGTCCGGGTTCTCTGCCGTGGAAATGTCAACCGTGACATTTTCCAGAGGATATCCGTTCTGCGCGGAGGTAACGTCGATTTCAAGCCTGCCAAACTCCTGTGTGTCCATTTGGGCAGGGTATAATTGCTGATCCATAAAGTTCTCCCTTTCTATTTCCTTTTCTATCACTATAACTATTCCGCCGACAGGAAAAAGTTTCCAATAAATTTTTTATCCTCTGATTAATACGCCGGGAATCGAGCGTTCGGCGCAGAGCGTCCCAAACCCGATTTCTGCATTGGGGTATTCGGAAAAGGTGGGCAGCTCCTTTGTCCCGCTGATAAGAAACGCCTTTAATTTTTCCCCGTACAGATAGGCGTCGTTTCCATTGACAATGCCCCATTCCATTAAGAGAAGGGAAACTCCGGTAACAAACGGGGCCGCCATAGAGGTGCCGGATTTGCTGACATAGCTGTTTTCGCTTCCGGGCGCCATGATGGAAACGCCGGGAGCGGCAAGCTCCGGTTTGTAGAAAAAAGTAGTATTATTATCGCCTGCGGCATATCCGTGGCCGGAAAACCAGGCGGGGCTTTCCGTCAGCTCATCATAGGCGGCGACAGAAATTACCCTGTCGGCAGTTGAGGGGATGGTTAAGGTCAGGTTTTCATCCGGGTTTAAAAAATGGGTCCCCCTGTTTAAGATTTCACTGGAGGGGAGCCACATAGAGACGCTTCCTTCCAGAATTCTTTTCGGGCGCAGCCGGATCCGCCAGATGCCATAGCTGATATAATCATCTACAGGAAGAAATTGGATAAAAATTTCCTGTTTTCCCTGAAACGGGGAAGGCTCGCCGTAATAGATATGGAGCCGTGTCCTGTCAAGGACGGTCTGGCGGATTTCCGGGAACAGGGGCAGGATGTAGCGGGGGTTTCCGGACGGGGGCAGGATGGAAATCTCAAAATCATCATAATAATGCTTCCAGATCTGTAAATTCAGGGAGGTTTCGTAAGGGGAGACGGACAGCTCCGCAGTCGGGCATTCAATATTAGAGCCGTAAATAACGCTGGAAGCGTTGTTGTCCTGGCGGCACTGGTATTCGGCAGAGGAGCGTTCCGTCAGGGGAAGCTTTGCATGATAGTGGATTCCGCTGCCGCCTTCATTTCCCGTCCCGGCAATGACGGCGCATTTCCAGATCTCCGTCAGATTATTTAGATACTGCTCTAACAGCGATGTGCCGTCATGCGCGCCATAGTTATTGCCGAAGCTGATATTGATGGCGACAGGCTTTCCGACGGAGGAGGCATATTTGACCGCCCAGTCCGCCGCCTGCATAAGCTGGGTCGTGGTGGGATAAGAGGAATTGACGGATCTCCCCAGCTTTACAATCAGGAGATCCGCCCGGAAAGCGCAGCCTAAATATCTTCCGCTGCTGGCGTTCCCGTTTCCTGCACAGATTCCCGCAACGTGCGTCCCGTGCCCGGAGAGATCCGTTTCCGGGCATAGCTTCTGCCTTTGGAGCGGATCGGTTTCTTCCAGCGCGGCATTGATCTGTTCTTCGGAAAATAAAGTACCGGGAAAATATCCTGCCGGGGAGGTTAAGTATCCTTTTCCGTCATAGCCTGGGACAGAGCCGGAGGGGATCGTCTGATCCCACAGGGCAAGAATCCGTGTGGTTCCGTCGGAATTGCGGAAATCGGCATGGGTATATTCAATCCCGGAATCAATGATGCAGGCGATTGTACCCTGTCCGCTTAAATTGTACGGGGGACGCCAGACAGGAGGGATGCAGGAGGAAGAAATGCCGTTTTCCACGCTGAAAAAAAGGTTTTTGGGCTTGTCAATGTAAATGATTTCTTTCCGTTGGGAGAGGAGCGGGATAGAGGATTCCTGAATGACTAAAACGGCGAAGCCGCCGTATAATTCAGCGGCTTCGGAAATCCCCTGCACGCTTTCTAAAATCGTATATAAATCCCCATTATATTTTATAATCACTTCCCAGGTGTCGGCAGAAGGGTTGAAGCCTGTTTCCAGTTCGCTGGTGCGTTCCGGCTGCGTCATGGAAAGGGCAAGGCTTAGCTGTGTGTCAATTTTTTCTGTTGCCATAATAACTCCTTATGTGTTATGCTAAAGGGTATCAGATGGGTTTTCACTATTATATGCAGGATCAGGGGATGAATATGTCGAATACGATTATGGTACAGGGAACGATGTCCGGCGTGGGGAAAAGCGTCCTTGCCGCCGGGCTCTGCCGGATTTTCCGGCAGGACGGCTTTCGCGCGGCGCCGTTTAAATCACAGAATATGGCGTTAAATTCATTTATTACAGAGGAAGGGCTGGAAATCGGGCGCGCGCAGGCAATGCAGGCGGAGGCGGCGAAAATCCGTCCTTCGGTGGATATGAACCCCATTTTACTGAAACCGACAAGCGATATGGGCTCACAGGTGATTGTCAATGGAAAAGTCCGGAAAACCATGCAGGCAAAGGAATATTTTACATATAAAACAGAGCTGATTCCGGAAATCCGGGAAGCTTTTTTCCGGTTAAAAGAGCAGTATGATATCGTTGTGATAGAAGGCGCAGGAAGCCCGGCAGAGATCAATTTAAAGCAGAATGATATTGTAAATATGGGAATGGCGCAGATTGCGGACGCGCCTGTGCTGCTCGCCGGGGACATCGACCGGGGCGGGGTATTCGCCCAGCTTTGCGGTACGGCAATGCTTTTGGAAAAAGAGGAGAGGGAACGCATCAAAGGGGTGGTAATCAATAAATTCCGGGGGGATAAGTCGATTTTAGATCCGGGTCTGGCTATGCTGGAAGAAAAAATCCATATCCCTGTCGTTGGCGTCATCCCTTATATGAGGCTGGATCTGGACGATGAGGACAGCTTAAGCGAACGGCTGGAGAGAAGGGGGGAAGGCAGGTTAAAAATTTCCGTAATCCGTTTCCCGCGGATTTCCAATTTTACCGATTTTGCGCCTTTAGAGTCTTTGGAAGGGGTAAACCTGGCTTATGTAACCTCCCTGAAACAGTTGGAAGGCTCCGATCTGGTGCTCCTTCCGGGAACGAAAAATACCATAGAAGATTTGCTGTGGTTCCGCCAGTCCGGCCTGGAGGGCGCTGTCTTAAAGCTTTCCACAAAACAGGTGCCTGTTTTTGGGATCTGCGGCGGCTATCAGATGATGGGAGAGGAGCTTTCCGATCCCGACGGCGTTGAGAGCGGGAAAGGGACGCAGCGCGGCATGGGGCTTCTGCCTGTCAGGACAAGATTTGCGAAGGAAAAGACAAGAAAGCAGACCGCAGGGAAATTCCCGCCCGTTACCGGGATATTTTCCGGGCTTACCGGACAGGAGTATGAAGGGTACGAAATCCATATGGGGGAGACGTTCCTGACCGGGGGAAAAAATTGCTGCTGCATAACGGCAGAGGACGGGAATCTTCTGGGCGTTTTTGACGGTAACTGCGGCGGGACCTATCTTCACGGCATTTTTGACAGGGCGGAAATCTGCCGGGAAATCGTCGGCGCCCTTTTGGAAAAAAAAGGGCTAAAGGGAGAAGCCTTTGTTTTTGAAAACCGCCGGGATTACAAAGAACGGGAATATGACAGGCTGGCACAGGGGATTCGTGAAAATCTGGATATGAAAGCGGTCTATGGGATGATGGGGATAAGAAGGTAATGTTCAGCCTGCGCCATTCGCAATCTCGCACTTCGTGCTTCAAAGCCTGCTGACGCAGGCGGATTGCTCATGAAATGGCGCTCCCTCAACAGCCGAACCCAGAGGAAAATTTGTGCGAGCACAATTTTCCTCTAAATTCGTCTGTTGGCTGAACTGTTAAAAAAATTTCATTTTATATTGATATTTCCTGCCGAATATTATAAAATAAAGTCAGCTTTTAACATAATTTCATAGTTTTGTTCCGGAAGGGGGAGATTTTTATGGTTCGGAGAGATATTGCAGAAAGCATGATGGAGGGAAATATTGAAAAAGGGGTGGAGCTGGTGAAAGGCTCGTGCAATAATAAAAACTGCACGAAGCGCCATTATACCGAATATCTGCTGAAGCATTTATGCAGCAATTCCTCCCCGTATATCCGTTATGTCGGGGAAGAGGTTTATGAGCGTTACGTAGAACGGCTGGATGATTTACTGATCCAGATGGAAGAAGGATAACGGCAGGTTATGTAAAGGGGAGCGGAAGCTCCCTTTTTCGCATAAAGGCGTTATTTCATTTCCTTTTGAGGCTTCGGGCTTAAGATGACCGGCTGGATCTGCTTCCCGCGGAACGCTTCCAGGATCGTGTCTATAATGAAAGAAGGAGCTGAAACCATGGAAGTTGGTTTTTTACGGTAATTGTCCTGTCCAAATGGAACAAAATAAATATTTTTACAGTTAAATAATAATCCGATATTTTTAAAATTCATGCCGAGGGCATCGTTGCTGGAAAGAAAAATAACAAGCGGTTTCTGGTTCCGTAAATGGGCTTTTGCCGCCATCAGGACAGGCGTGTCCGTAATGCCGTTTGCGAGCTTTGCCAGGGTATTTCCGGTGCAGGGAGCAATCAGCATGAGATCTAAGAAGCTTTTAGGGCCGATGGGCTCGGCGCCGGGAATCGTTTTGATGATATTATGTCCCGAAATCGTTTCTGCGCGTTTTATAAAATCCTCTGCCTTTCCGAAACGGCAGTCTGTATTTTGAGAGGCGTCAGAAAAAACAGGAATGAGATCTGCGCCTGTTGTCTTTAAAGCTTCCATCTGTGCAAAGATCTTTTCATACATACAAAAAGAACCTGTCATGCCAAAGCCAATGGTTTTTCCTTTCAGACTTTCCATATCATTACCTCATTTCTATTTAACTTTTCTTTACTATGGTGAAAGAGCTGGAAAGATGAATCCAGCCCTTATCATCATATGTAGCGGATTGGCGGGTTCAGGATTCGGGTTTGTTTTCAGCAGACAATTTCATGCCTGTTTTCAGATAGTCTGTCAGGGCATTGGTAAGGATTTTGGCTGCGGAGTAAGGAGCCGTTTTGCCGGGGATGCTTAAATAAAGACTGGAGGTAATGCCGAGGGCTCCTGCCGCATGGTAGTCAATGCCGCCGGGCGCGGACGCAATATCGACAATAACTGCAAGGGGGCTCAGGCACTCTAAATCCTCTTTAGAGAGGATAGGGGCGGGAACGGTATTAAAAATAAAAACCGCATTTTTTAAATTTTCCCGCAGCTCTTCAAAGGATATTGCCTTAAAGCCAAGCACCTGTGCCTGGGTGCGGGCTTCCCTCCTGCGCGCGCATACAAACACATCGCTGTGCATTCCTTTCAGCCTGTCGGCGAGGACGCTCCCGCATTTCCCGTAGCCAATGACAATGCTTTTGTTATGGTAAAAGTGCAGGGGGCTTAAGCGGCAGGCTTCCATTAAAGCGCCTTCCGCCGTGGGGATGGCATTGAAAGCCGCAATGCTGCCGTCCTTTAAAAAATCATAGACAGGGATATGGAGTTCTTTACAGCGATTACATACTTTTTCCGGGAAATTTCCGCCGCAGAGAATATGCCCTGCCTTCAGGCAGGAAAGAAAACCGTCAATATCCAGATCTTCTTTTTCCATTATGGAAGCCAGAGTTTTTTGATTGCGCGTGAAAGGGATTGGAGCTATCAAAACATCACTGTTATTTATCAGTTCCTTCCTTGTGCCGGAAGAATATTCCTGTCCGGTAACGGCATAGGTAAGGACAGAAAATCCCTGATCCTTTAAAAGCTGCACCATATATTCCTGGCGTTTGTCACCGCCGAGGATACCAATAACCTTTTGTTTTTCCATCAAAGAAAACCCCTCCTGTTATGGCAGGATTATAGTATAATGTATGCACAGGGGCGGGTTTGGTGAGGGGGTTTGGCTGCGTGTGTGAAATATGTCCTGTAAGGATTTGCATGATGGCGCAGGATCTGTGTCTTTTCTTAAAATCTAAATAGAATTTTCTGATATTTACCTGGAAATAGTATTAATTATTAATTAAAAAAATGATATTGGGGGCTTGCAAATAGGAAATTTATATGATATTATGTTGTACACGACAGATACTTAAATTTTATTATGTTGTATTTTGTTGAATCGTTGTCTCAGAATGCCGAAAGGGGTATCGGATTAGGATGGATAAAATGGTAACGAAGGAGAGAATAGAAGCGTTTAAAGAATATTTAAAATCAAGGCAGGTAAATTCTGTGACGATTGAAAAATATGCGTCAGATATTGAAAGGCTGGGGGAATATCTGGATGGCAGGGATGTCACGCAGGAAAGCCTGGAGAATTTTAAGCTGTGGCTGCTGGAAGAGAAAAAATATCAGAAAAGCAGCGTAAATTCTTATATTATTTCTGCCAGGAGCTTCTGCAAGGCGATGAACTGGAAGGATATCACGATAACGGCATATTCCATTGATAATTCCGGGCGTGACAAAGCAGATAAGTATATTTCCAGAACCGATTATGAAAAGCTGCTGGAAGCTGCAATTAACAGAGAAAACTACCGCATCGCCATGCTGATACAGACCTTGTGCCATATGGATATCCGTTATTCAGAGCTAGAAAAACTGACGGTGGAATCGCTGAAGGAAGGTTTTGTGAAATTAATCAGGAGAAAAAGCAGATTGAAGCTGGAAATACCGGAGTATCTGCGGAAATCCCTTGCAGCCTATGCCCGGTACATCAATGTCGGCTCTGGAATTGTATTCAGAACCAGTAATGGGAAAATCTTCAACCGCTCCAATGCGTGGAAGGAAATTAAACAGCTTTGTGAAACGGCAGGGCTGGACGAAAACAGGATCACGCTGCAGAAATTAAAAATGCCCATGGTGCATGATTATTATCCGTTTTATCCGATGCTGGGGTAAGAAATTAATTAGTTCATAATTACATAGTAGAAATGGATGATGGAGATGTTAAACGAACAGACTGGTAAAAAGTACAAAATTGCAGTTGCCGGGATGGGCTATGTCGGTTTATCCCTTGCGGTGCTGCTTGCACAGAATAACCAGGTGACAGCGGTAGATATCCTCCCCGAAAAGGTTGAGAAGGTCAACGGCAGGATCAGCCCGATACAGGACAAGGAGCTGGAAGAATATCTGGCTGAAAAGGAGCTTGACCTGACGGCTGTGCTTGATGGCGGGGCGGCGTATGCCAATGCTGATTTTATTATTATTGCGGCACCGACCAACTATGACCCGCAGAAGAACTTCTTTGACTGTTCCGCCGTGGAGACTGTGATAAAACTTGTGCTTAAGAATAATGACAGAGCTGTGGTGGTAATTAAGTCCACAGTTCCTGTTGGTTATATAGAATCTGTCAGAAAAAAATTCCACACAGACCGAATCATTTTTAGTCCGGAGTTTCTGCGGGAATCTAAAGCACTCTATGACAACCTGTATCCCAGCAGGATCATTGTGGGCTGTGATGAAAGCACAGGGGAAGCTGCGGAGGCCTTTGTGGGAATGCTGGTCGAGGGAGCGGTAAAGAAGGACATAGATGTCCTTTATATGGGCTTTACGGAAGCTGAAGCAGTAAAGCTGTTTGCAAACACATACTTAGCTCTTAGGGTCAGTTTTTTTAATGAGCTTGATACCTATGCAGAAGTCAAGGGGCTGAATACCGCGGATATTATTAAAGGAGTCAGTCTTGATCCGAGAATCGGTGATTATTATAACAATCCAAGTTTTGGGTATGGCGGTTACTGTCTGCCCAAAGACACAAAACAATTGCTGGCAAATTATCAGGATGTGCCGGAGAATTTGATCGAAGCTATCGTAGAGAGCAATCGGACAAGGAAGGATTTTATCGCAGACAGAGTTTTAGAAAAGGCTGGGTACTATACGGCATCAAGTATGTGGAATGCGGAAAAAGAGTGTCCGATCACAATTGGTGTATATCGGCTGACGATGAAGGCGGACAGCGATAATTTCCGGCAGAGCAGCATCCAAGGCGTCATGAAGAGGCTGAAAGCCAAGGGCGCTGCAGTCATTATATATGAGCCGGCATTGCCGGATGGAACTACATTCTTTGGCAGCCTTGTCGTAAATGATGTCGAAAAATTCAAGCATGGGGCGGATGTTATTATCGCAAACAGGTATGAATCAGTGCTCAAGAATGCTGCGGAAAAAGTCTATACAAGAGATTTGTTCAGAAGGGATTAGAAAATGCCAAAACATACCGTTCCAAAACTCTGCCTGGTATCATCTTCCGGCGGACATTGGGAGCAATTACAGAAATTACAGCCGTTGATTGATAAATATGAGGGTTTTTTGATAACAGAAAAAACGCAGTTTCCGGAGAATGCAAAGTATTTCATGATACAGACAGATCTTAAGGATAAGTTTATGATTCCCAAAATGATCGTAAATGGGGCAAGAGCCGTTAAAATATGGTTCAAGGAGAAACCGGATTTTGTTATTACAACCGGAACGATGGTAGCGTATCCGTTTTATTTAATGGCGGTGCTTTTCCATAAGAAATTCATTTTTATTGAGACGTTTGGACGTGCTGATATGGCTACGATGGCAGGGAAAATGATGGAGAAGCATTCCAATCTCTTTATTGTACAATGGGAAAGCCAGGTAAAGCATTACAAAAAAGCGGTATATGGCGGATGTCTTTATTAAGCCCAGCTTTCACTGTAAGCTGAAGCGGATTTAGAATTTATAAAGCGATAGGGAAGATGAAAAATGATCTTTGTTACGGTTGGTTCCAGAAATTATCAGTTTGATCGGCTCTTTCAAAAACTGGACGAGCTGTATGAAGACGGTATCCTAAGCGAAGAGATGTTTGCTCAAGTGGGCACTTCAACGTATAAGCCTAAGCATTATACATATAAAGATTTTATTACACCGAATGAGTTTGCAAAAAAGGTAGAAAATGCAGATATCGTAGTCAGTCACGGTGCATCTGGCTCTATCATGAAGGCGCTTAATGCAGGGAAAAAGGTTATTGCTGTTACCAGGCTTGAAAAATACGGTGAACATATCAATGACCATCAGATTCAGAACAATGAGGCTTTTAGCAGTAATGGGTATGTGTTAATGGCGGATTTGGAATTAAATGATTTAGGAGAATGTTTCAGAAAAATATATGAAGGACGGGACGGGCTGCGGCCTTGGAAGAATCGGGACCCGCAGGCTATCGTAAAAATGATTGATAAGTTTATTCGAGAAAATTGGAATTAATGAGTATAACTGGGCTGAAATAATAAATTGAGATGTATTATAACGAAGAACAACCATGTACTAGGGAGGGCGATTTAATGAGTAGTAACCCAATGGTAAAGAGAATCCGATATGCGTTGCGTTTTTTACCAGATACATTATATATTCAGCTTAATTATTATGCTCACTTTAAGAAATTTGCACATTTGAAAAATCCGTGTACATATAACGAAAAATTGAATTGGTTGAAATTGCATGATCATAATCCAATTTATACTACATTGGTTGATAAATATGAAGCCAAAAAGTATATATCAAATCAAATTGGGGGGGGGTATTGTATACCGACCATTGGAATTTGGGATCATTTTGATGAAATTGCGTTTGATAAATTACCTGATCAATTTGTCTTAAAATGCACGCATGATTCCGAGGGGATTGTAATAATAAAAGATAAATCAGCGTTTGACATAAATGAAGCAGAAAATAAGCTTGAGAATTCTCTCAGACAGAACTTTTTCTTTATTGGAAGAGAATGGGCCTATAAATATGTTAAGCCAAGGATTATTGCTGAGCCATATCTGGAGGATATCAGAGATGGAGAATTGAGAGATTATAAATTTTTTTGTTTTCATGGAGAACCAAAGGTGATGTATATTGCTTCTGGACGGAGCGCGAATAAAACAAAATTTGATTATTTTGATATGAATTTTCATCATCTTAATATAGCTCAGAAATATCCAAATGCTGATGCAACATTATCAAAACCGTCTGCTTTCGATGAGATGATTCGACTTTCGAAAGTACTATCAAAAGATTTTATACATGTTAGGGTAGATTTTTATGAAGTGAATGGAAAATGCTATGTAGGCGAATTGACGTTTTATCCTTTAAGTGGTTTTATACCTTTTCAGCCAAATGAATGGGATCAGATTTTTGGTGGCTGGTTAGATTTATCAAAGATTAAATAATGAGGAAGACGAAGGCAAGGTGAATGCATGATTTCAGCGGGAATTGTACTGTATTATCCCAATCAAGATAGGCTTATTGAAAACATCAGAATCATCTATTGTGATGTGGAACGCATTTATTTGTATAATAATGGAGTATCTACAGAATTGTTAACTTTATTAAGTAAGGCTCCAAAAGTGTCTATACTTGGTGACGGAAATAATATAGGATTAGCAACAGCATTAAACCGGATTATGAAAGCAGCACTCTTAGATGGAAATAAATGGGTAATTACATATGACCAGGATTCTGTCTCAGATTGCCGCCTAATTCAAGCATATCGTGGAATACTTAATACTCCGAACGTTGCGATCGTCTGTCCGGAAGTCATTGATAAGCGCAGGAAATATATGGAAAAACAAAGAGTGTATAAAATCGAAAGTGTAGTAAGGTGTATTACATCCGCAAGTTGTACGAGAGTGGAAGCATGGGAGGACGTGGGAGGATTTGATGACTTTTTGTTTATTGATTTGGTTGACAATGATTTTTGCAAGAGGTTAAAGCTGAAAGGCTGGGATATTTTAAAATTGCATGACGTGATTTTAAATCAAGAATATGGGAATATTGAACCCAAAGATAAGCGAACAGTGGAACGAATTTTAAAGATTTCAAATTTTATAAAGCGGCGTTTTCATATGAACTATCTTGCAGAGAATATAGGCAAATTAAGTTATAAGAAGAATGTTAGTCCGTTTCGGGTTTACTATACAAATCGTAATGTAATTTATCTGAATAAAAAATTTCGTAATCATGGAGGAATTGGATATGATTGTTACAGGTGCAGGTCTTATATAGGATTTCAAATATGCTTTAATTTAGCTTCGCTCTGTAGAGGAAAGAAAAAAATTGAAATATTTAAAGCGATTGTGAATGGCATGAAGGATGGTTTACAAAGTCAGCCAAAGGTGCTGCTATAGGATATTCTATAAAAAAGGAAAGTTTACTATGAAACAAAGCCCTTTATTTATTTCTGATATATACGCTGGCATTGTTACATATAATCCAGACATTGAAGTATTAAAGAAAAATATTGAAGCAATTTCTAATCAATTGAATTGCGTTGTTGTCGTTGACAATGCTTCTGCAAATGTGGAAGAGATCAAGAAGATTACCACCGATATAGGAATCGAAGTAATCTGCAATGCCCGGAACGAGGGGATTGCAAAGGCGCTCAATCAGTTGATGGGGTATGGAAAGGAGTGCGGGTTTGGATGGATGCTGTCGTTAGATCAGGATTCGGTGTGTCCGCCTGATTACTGCAAAAAGATGCTTGAAGTTTTAAAGCTTGTTCCGAATCCGGGCATTGTAGCGCCTACGATCGTTGACAAGACGGTGGGAATTGTAGGACACAACCCCATATGTGAATTTCAGGAGGTTCGGACATGTATTACTTCAGGAGCATTTGTGAAGATTGACGTTTGGGAAAAAGTGGGGAAATACGATGAAGCAATGTTCATCGACAGTGTAGATTTTGAATTCTGCTATCGTGTTCGAAAATATGGCTATAAAGTGGTACAGGTCAAAGATGTTGAGCTTTCGCATAAATTAGGAGGATGTGAGATGCATCATTTTCTTTTTTGGAAGATTCGTGTTAATCATCATTCAGCCTTTCGGAAGTATTATATTGCACGGAACAATATTTATTATCCGCTCAAGCATCATCTGTGGCTGCACTTGGCACGGGGAAATTGGAGAAATCTGTGGGGACTTTTAATAATTTATTTGTATGAGGACAATAAGAACGATAAGGCAGTTAGTTTATTAAAGGGCTGGCGAGACGGATATAAAGGCGAGAGATATATCTTATCATGAAGCCGATATCGATGGATGTGAGATTGATTTGAGCAGAGTAAGGGGTTGAATAACATGAAATTGGCTCAGGTGAAAAAGGAGAGTTCTATTGTGAAAAATTAAAGAAAAAAATTTTCTTTTAGAAGATATTATATTTCAAGAAATAATATTTATTATCCGCCAAAACATAGACTTTGATTACATTTTTTGAAAGGGAATATATGTAATTTTTGACTGATGATCATAGTAATTCTTTATGAAAGTGATAAGAAGGAAAAAATGGAGTTGGATGGATCAATGGCTATAAAATTAATAAACAAGATTTTGGCACTTTTAATAGAGAAACGGGTAGTGAAATAAAACATCACCAGTATATTTTGGAGAAAAAGATATGATTTATGTTATTACGCATAAAGATTTTGATGATTCAATATTAGATTGTAATTACAAAGTGTTACATGTAGGAAGCAGCAAGTGCTCAATGGAGTGTTTAAGGGATGATACTCTTGAAAATATTTCATATAAGAACGCAAACTTTTGTGAATTGACAGGTTTATATTGGATATGGAAAAATTCCAAAAACGCTGACAATGATATTACTGGGCTGGTACATTATCGACGTTTTTTTACAACGCCATTTGAGAACTGGAAATATGCTTATCTTAATAAAATGCCTTCTGTTCTTAGTTATGATATTATTGAGGATAATTTGAAAAGGTATGAGATAATATTATCAACACCGATTAAAATAATTCGAACAGTAAAGCAGTTTTATAACAATATGCATATATCAGAAGATTTAGATTTGACCAGAGAAGTAATAGCTGAACTCGATCCTGACTACTTACCTGATTTTGATAAGGTCATGATGGCTCATAGGTTCTATTATGGAAATATGATGATATGCAGAGGTGCTATTTTAAATGAGTATTCAGAGTGGCTTTTTGATATATTATTTACTCTTGAAAAAAAGATAGATTTAAATAAATATGATAACGCCTACCAGAAAAGGGTTTTCGGGTTTATTTCGGAAAGATTATTACAGGTGTGGGTAGTACATAACAACTTAAAAATTAAGTGGTTTCCCGTATATAATACAGAAAAGCGACAAATGACTTTTTTTGCAGTGAATAAAAGACGTTTAAATAATATTTTGAAACGTATAAAAGGATTGAAATGAAGTGAAAATAAGAATTTATAAACAAAATAAAACAATCAAAGAAACTGTTTTTTTTATTTCATATACGATATATTTGACTGTTAACTTTTTAGGATGGAGCAAGTTCAATATACCTTCCTTTCTTTCTCCATTGACAAACATTATTATATCACTATTGTTGATAATGGCAATTTTAAGCGGAACAAAAATGACACTTAAGCACCTGACAATGGCTGTAATTTTGGTTATTTTATGTTTGGTTATTAGCATGATTAGTTCAAATACAACTGGCTTAATTGTAATGATTTTATTTATTATATGTGCAAAAGATATAGAGTATCAAAAATTTATAAATCGTTATTTTGTTGTAGGAACAATAATGCTTTGTTTAATTTTATTTTTATATTTCATAGGCTTTTTAGATAGTTTACAATGGGTAAGAATCGAAGTAAGTGGAGAAAAAATTTATCGTTATTCTATGGGGTTTAAATATACTACATTTGGACCATTGTTGTTTATGTGTTCTATATTTGCATATTTATCTATAAAAGAGAATGAAATAAATTTAATAGAGACTATAGTAATATTAGTTGTAAATTATTTTTTATATTATTGGACAAATACGAGAGCGGTATATTATTTGATTTTGTGTACCGTAGTGATATATTGGATAAAAAGATTATTTCCTTTTGCTTTAAATAATAAGTTTATTTATATCGTTTGTGTTGCAATTACACCAATAATGGCAATTGTAAGTTTAGAGCTTCCATTGATGGATGTATATAATAATAATTGGATCAATGAAATTGATGCTTTGCTTAGTTATAGAATAAGGCTTGGGCGGGAGGCAATATCAAGGTATGGTCTTTCAAGTTTATTTGGTAATAACATTGTGTGGACAGGCGCAGCGCAAGGAGATTTAGTTGATTCATCTTATTTAAGGATATTACTGGAGTATGGCTGGATGTTGCTTATACTTATTTGTTTTGGATTTGTAGTTATCCAAATTAAAAATTGTCGTTCTAAAAATTATGGTATGGCAGTTATTATATCATTATATATGATACATAGTTTTACTGATCCACAATTGTTAAGCATTGCGGCCAATCCATTTTTATTATTACTTGGCAGTGTTTTCAATAATAATAATGTGTCAACAAAAGAAATAAGTTCAATTATGGTTCATAAGCATGAATAAATTGATTAAATGGGAAATTTTTAAAAATTTTATTAAAATTGATATAAAGTATTTATGGACTATTTAATGGAGGAAAATATATGGTTGCAAAATCGGAAGAAGAAATAATGAAAAAATGGAAAACACAATCATCA
>CANREH010000073.1 GCA_947629585.1 uncultured Lachnospiraceae bacterium
GAAAGGGGTGGTTTGTACCACCAGCAGAAAGGATAAGGATAATATCGTTGATTTTATCGGCTATGAGAAACGCATTTATCCTATCGGAAGGCTGGATAAGGATTCGGAAGGGCTGGTTCTTTTGACGAATGAAGGGGCGCTTTCGGATCAGATCCTGCGGGGGAGCAATTTCCATGAAAAAGAATATGTGGTTACGCTGAACCGGGAAATTTCCGATGAGGATCTGCAGAAGCTGCGGGAAGGTGTGCCGATATTGGATACGGTGACAAGGCCGTGCCGCGTTTATCGGCTGCGCGCGAATGTATTCCGCATAATCCTGACGCAGGGCTTGAACCGCCAGATCCGCAGGATGTGTGAATATCTTGGCTATCGTGTTGTGTATCTGAAAAGAATCAGGATTATGAATATTATGATTGACGGCATCCCGAAGGGAAAATACCGCGAGGTGACGCAGGAGGAATGGCAGGAACTAAAACGGATGCTGGAGGATAAGCGGCAGGAAAAAGAAATTTCAGAGGCTGTCAGGAGGCGCAGGAAGGAAGCGTTTCAGAGCGGGAAAACGGCGTATCGTCCGGAAGGCGGCACGGCGGCAGGAAAGGGGAAGAACAGGGAGCGATGGAAGAAACAGGAAAAAAGCTGGCAAGACAGAAAGAGCTGACAGAGCTTTTAAACCAGGCGGGGCGCGCTTATTACCAGGGGACAGAGGAGCTTATGGACAATTTAGAGTATGACAGGCTTTATGATGAGCTTCTTTCTCTGGAAAAAGAGACGGGCACGGTGCTTTCCAACAGCCCGACGATCCACGTAGGATATGATGTCGTGGACGAGCTTCCCAAAGAACGCCATGAATTTGCCATGCTTTCTTTAGATAAGACAAAAGAGCCGGAGGCATTGAAAAGCTTTCTTGGCGGCAGGAAAGGGATTCTGTCATGGAAGCTGGACGGGCTTACGATTGTCCTGACTTACCGGGACGGGGAGCTTGTCAAGGCTGTCACGAGAGGCAATGGCGAGGTGGGAGAGGTCATTACGGGAAATGCGCGCGTTTTCCGCAATGTCCCGCTTAAGATTCCTTACCAGGGAGAGTTAATCCTCCGGGGGGAAGCTGTTATTTCCTATTCTGAATTTGAACGGATTAACCGGGAAATGACGGCGGATAAGGAACAGGAAACGGAGCCGCGGTATAAGAATCCGAGGAATCTCTGCAGCGGCACGGTCCGTCAGCTTAACAGTGAAATTACGGCGCAGAGAAATGTCTCTTTCTTTGCTTTTTCGCTGGTAAAAGCAGAAGGGGTTGATTTTCAGAACAGCCGCGGGGAGCAGTTTTCCTGGCTTTCTTCCCAGGGATTTGACGTTGTGGACCATAAGCTGGTAGACGGGGAGAATATCCTGGAAGCCGTCCATGAGTTTTCGGAAAAAATTGCAGATTATGACATTCCGTCGGACGGGCTTGTGTTATTGTATGATGATATTGCCTACGGGCAGTCGCTGGGGCGGACAGCCAAGTTCCCAAGAGATTCGATTGCCTTTAAATGGAAGGACGAGACGGCGGAGACAACGCTCCGGGAAGTGGAATGGAGCGCTTCCCGGACAGGGCTTATCAACCCGGTCGCCATTTTTGATCCGGTGGAGTTAGAGGGAACAAGCGTGAGCCGGGCGAGCGTGCATAATATCAGCATTGTGGAGAATTTAAAGCTTGGGATTGGGGACAGAATCCTTGTTTATAAAGCCAATATGATTATTCCGCAGATAGCGGAAAATCTGACAGGGAGCGCAGCGCTGCCGATACCGGAAACCTGTCCTGTCTGTGGAAAGAATACGGTGATACAGAATGAGAATGGGGTTAAGGTTTTATTCTGCCCGAACCCGGACTGCCAGGCAAAAAAAATCAAGTCCTTTACGCTGTTCGTGAGCCGGGATGCCATGAATATTGAGGGACTTTCCGAGGCAACGTTAGAAAAGTTCGTGGATCTTGGAATTGTCAGGGAACCGGCGGATTTATTCCATCTTCCTGATCATAAAGATACCATCGTCAATATGGAAGGTTTCGGGGAAAAATCCTATGAAAACCTGACTGCCGCGATTGAGCGGGCAAGGCAGACGGAGGTTTACCGCTTCCTTTACAGCCTCGGCATCCCGAATATCGGGGTGTCGAATGCGAAGCTGATCTGCAGGCAGTTTGACAATGATTTTGAAAAAATCCGGTCGGCAAAGGAAGAAGATCTGGTGGAAATTGAAGGGGTCGGCTCTGTGATAGCAGAGGCATTTACGGCGTTTTTCCGCTCGGAGGAGAAGAACCGCATTACCGATCATCTGCTGTCGGAAATTACGCTGCTGGCAGGGGAAGAACCGGGCGGAGAGCAGGTTTTGGCAGGGAAAACCTTTGTCATTACCGGCTCAGTGGAAAGGTATGCGAACCGCAGGGAATTAAAGGAGCTGATAGAGTCGCTTGGCGGGAAGGTCACAGGAAGCGTGACCGGAAAAACGGATTATCTGATTAACAATGACGCGGCAAGCTCTTCTTCCAAGAATAAGAAGGCGAAGGAGCTGGGCGTGGAAATCATCACGGAAGAGCAGTTTCAGGAGCTGTTGTAAAAGCAGCCCCTGAATTTTTTTATATTAATTAAACTTTTCCGTCTCTGTCTGCAGTTCTCCGACAATACGGTCAACGCCGTTGATTTCCTGGCGGATGGATTCCATATTTTCTGCAAAGGAATTGACATTGGAGGAAACGTTATTGATATCCTCCGCATTTTCCGTAATAGCGTTGGAAATGTTCCCAAGAGAGCCGATCATATCCTTTGTCGTCTCGGAGAGGCGCTGTGCTTTTCCTGAGAAATCATCCATGATATCCTTGACATAATTGGCGTCTTCACTGTACTGGGAGCCGGATTTTACAAAGTTCTCATAGTCGTTTAAAATCGTCGTGTTGATATAGTTCAAAATCTTTTTGGAGGAGTCTGCCAGATGGAGTACTGCCTCGGTCACAAGATGGTTGATGTTCTGGATATTGTTTGCTGTCTGGCGGCTGACATCAGCAAGTTCGCGGATCTCATCAGCGACAACGGCAAAGCCTTTCCCGGCATCCCCGGCGCGCGCTGCTTCAATGGAGGCATTGAGCGCAAGGAGATTGGTCTGGGAAGCGATGCTTAAGATTTCGTCGGTCAGTTCGTTGACCTGTTCTACCTTGTGGCTTTCTTCAATGGCTTTCTCTAATTCCTCACTGATCTCGGTCACGATGCCGGTGGTCGCTGTCTTATTGGCAATGGCATTGTCCATTAACTGCTCTGCACGCTGTTTCATGTCAATAGAATAAGAGAGCATATGGTCGCTGCTTAAGGAGATATTGTTGGTATGCTCGTCAATCTCCGATGTGTTGTCATTCAAAGAGACTAATGTTTCGGAAATGCGTTCCATACCGGTAGCGAGGCGGCTGACATTATCGGAAATATCAGCGGAACGCCCGCTCGCGTCGTTGATACTGGAGGATACGCTTGTGACAGCGCTGTTTAAGGACTTGGATTCCGTCACAATCTGGCCGATAACGCCTTGTAAGGTATCGATAAACAGGTTGACGCCGTTAACCAGCGTGCCGATCTCGTCGTTGGATTTTACAGGAATCCTCTTGGTTAAATCGGCTTTTCCGGCATTGATGTCATTCATAATGGAAGTCAGGGAATTTGCCGCATTCCCGAGAGGGGAGGTTACGGTAACTAATGTCCTTACAATAATCAAAATCGTAAGGATAATCACGACAATAATGACGAGGATTGCAACAACAAGGGAAAACTGATACTGTTTATTCTGTGCATCAATCGCTTCCTCAACTTCTGCCATACGGTTGTCGCGGAATTTGTTAATCTGCTTTTCCATGCTGATAGAAGTATCATTAAGCGTGCCCCAGGCAATGGCAACAGCCCGGTCAGAGGCGTCCTCGGAAAGATAATCATAATCTTCTTTGGTCTTTGCCGTTTCTTCCGTTACCTTTTCTATGTCTGCCAGGAGCTCATGAAGGGCATCGGCAGTAAAGCCTTTGTTCTGCGCTTCAATGCCAAGCTTTTGATAATCGACGGACTTATGGTTTAAGTCAACACAGGCATTATAACCCGCCACATAGGATTCATACTGCATTTTAAAGGTCTTGAAGGTGTCCTGCTCCTGTTTTACGGTCAGGGACTTTTCCAGGGTAGCCATATAAGTCTCAATCTCTGCCTGGGTTTCTTCCATTTCCTTTTCCAGAAGGACCATCCTGTCCTCAGTCAGGGCGCAGCTATGCGAAAACAGGATCTTCTGTAAGACCTGGAAATCACGGCTGATCGTATCAATAACAACGACGCTGTTCAAGCAGTCTTCGCTGATATGCTCGCTGGATTCGTTGATCTGCGTAATATTATATGTATTTAATGCCAAGGATACCGTTGCTGTGAGGGAAAGAAGGATAATAAAAGCAAAAATTGTGGTTTTGATGCTTTTCTTTTTCATTTTGGCAGGTTTTTTCGCCGCTTTGGAGCTTTTTTTAGATTGTGGGAGACGGCTGGCTGCTTTAGCTTCTTTTGCTTTGGATTTAGCTTCTTTCTTTGCTGCTTTTTTTACGGTGTCTGCCGTGCTTTTGGCAGTTTTTGCTGGTTTCGTGCTGCTTTTTTTAGAAAATTTCATAGAAAATACACTCCTTTCTCGTGTAACCACCCCTTTTGATTAGATATTATAACTGATTATGAGGGGAAGTTCAATAATATAATTATAAAAAATACATAAGTGTATCATCAGGAGCTTTTTGTGAAATTGAGGAGGGAAGTCAGTTCCTAATCTGTCCATGATGTCTGACAATAATAGAAAAAATACAAAAAAGAAGAAAAATTTTGAAAAAATTTCAAAAAATGTATTGACAAAATGTTTTTCTTGTTGTACAATACAACCATCAAATCAAGCAAGACAGACAAGGAGGAGATTCCAATGAAAACGTAAGCCTTTACAGAAGAAGCAAAAACAGACCGGGCAATCGGAACTAATGGAGAAGATATGAACGTAAGGTGGCAGGCAGTATGTAGTGTATTTACCCGTAATCATGAGAGCGGTAGAGCAGGACAGAAGGCTTAGATCCTTATAAGAAACCTGTAAAGCAGGACATAGATTTACCAGATAGTTTGGTTATTGCTTATACCGGAAGGGACTGGAACCTGACGGTTTTATTATAGAAAGACTGTATCAATGCCCGTCTGACAGAAGAATGGAAAGAACACGAGTTTAGGAAAAGGAGGTACATTCCAATGGGCTGATCATTCATTACTCGCATTTTTTAAGAAAGAGAGGTATACGGAAGCAGTAGGATATGGATAGAATAGAAGATGGTTTATAGAAGCGGATATCATTTGCAGTCGATGGTATCCGCTTCTTTTTTTTATAACAGTTCAGCCAGCAGACGGATTCAGAGGAAAATTGTGCTTGCACAAATTTTCCTCTGGGTTCGGCTGCTGAGGGAGCGCCGGGAAATGAGCAATCCGCCTGCGTCAGCAGGCTTTGAAGCACGAAGTGCGAGATTGCGAATGGCGCAGGCTGAACTGTTACTTTTTTTCCCTTTCTCTGGAAATTCCTTTGCTTATTTTTAGAAAGTGTGTTATAATGAAAAGGATTTTTAGGTGGTTAAAGGAGCAGGTACATGGATATCCGTACATATCTGAAAACGAACCGTCTTTTGATGGACGGTGCGATGGGAACTTATTTTGCCATGCGCCAGGGAACGGGGGATGTCGTTCCTGAGATGGCATTGGAACGAGACGCAGAGGAAATACAGAAAATACACGAAGCCTATGTAAGGGCGGGCGCAAAGCTTTTGCGGACGGATACCTTTGCGGCAAATGTATTTTCTCTGGGAGTGGAAGAAGCAGAAGCAGATCAGATTTTAAAGCTTGCTGTCAAAGCGGCGAAGGCAGCGGCGGGGGACAGGGCTTTTATTGCAGGGGATATCGGCCCTGTGGCGGATGGAATGATTGACGCAAAGGCAGTCCTGGAAGAATACAGGCGGATGTGCCGGGGATTTTTAGAGGAAGGCATTGACATTATCTTATTTGAGACGTTTACCAGGCTTGACCATATTGTGGAGATGACAAAGTGGCTCAGGAAAAAGTCCCCGGATTGCTTTATCATAGCGCAGTTTGCCTTAAATAAAAGCAGCCATACGCTGGAAGGGGTTTCGGCTTCCCATGTGATTGAGACTTTGGCGGAGGCGGGGGATGCCGATGCTGTTGGCTTTAACTGCGGAATTGGTTCCGGGCATATGAAAGCGGTTCTGGAAAAATTAGACTTATCTCCATTGGCAAAGAGCAAAAGGACGCATTATTTTTCGGCGGCCCCGAATGCAGGCTATCCGCAGCAGCTAAAGAACCGGATGCAGTTTATGGATAATGCTTCGTATTTTTCGGAGCATATGAAGGAGATTGCAGGGCTGGGGGCGGATATTTTGGGAAGCTGCTGCGGGACAAGCCCGGAATATACAAAAAAGCTGAAAGAAAAGCCTGTATGGGAATGCAGCGAGGAGGAAAGGCTGCGTTTAAAGAAAGAACGGCACAGGGCTGTCGTCTTGACGGAGGAGAAAGAGAAAAAAGAGGAAGAAAAGAAAAAAGGGCGGAAAAAGACCTTTGCAGAGAAATTAAAAGAAGGAAGTAAAGTGATTGCGGTGGAATTAGATCCGCCTTATGATGCCGACTGCTCGAAGGTGCTTTCCTGCGGGAAGGCTTTGGAAGGCTGCGGGGTTGATATTATTACGATGGCGGATTCCCCGATGGGAAGAAGCCGCGTGGATTCTATTTTGATGGGCGTCCGCATGGCAAAGGAGACCGGGATGGAAGTAATGCCGCATGTCTGTTGCCGTGACAAAAATATGATTGCCATGCGTTCCGGGCTGATGGGAGCCTATA
Source organism: uncultured Lachnospiraceae bacterium (assembly GCA_947629585.1). GTDB lineage: Bacteria > Bacillota > Clostridia > Lachnospirales > Lachnospiraceae > MGBC100174. The sequence continues at coordinate 6,912 of CANREH010000073.1, forward strand.
TTAACGGTATCCGGAATTTTCTGATTGTGACAGGCGATCCGGTGCCGGGGACGGAAAGAAACACCATTACGGGCGTTTTTGATTATAACTCGATCCGTTTAATGCAGAGGGTACAGGAAATGAACTTGGAGTATGGAACAGACCCGTTTTTCTATGGCGGAGCGCTTAATTATAACCGCGGGAGATTAGAAAAGATTCTGGAACGGATGGAGCGGAAAAGGGAAGCGGGAGCTTCTTTTTTCCTGACACAGCCTATGTTTTCCGAAGCGGATATAGAGCGGGTGGCATGGCTGAAAGAGAGAATAGATACGAAAATTTTATGCGGGATTATGCCGTTTGTAAGTTATAAAAATGCAAAATTTATCCAGAATGAGATTACAGGAGTGTTTGTGCCGGATGCGATCGTGAACCGATACCATCCGAAAATGTCCAGGGAGGAGGCGGAGGATACCGCGGTGTCCCTGGCGGAAGAATTGACGGAAAAGATGACGATGGCGGACGGGTTTTATTTTATGCTGCCGTTTAACCGGGTTTCAATTATAGAAAAATATATGAGGCATAAGTCAGAAAAGGTGTAAAAAGATGACAAAACAGGAATTTAGGGAACTGGTACAGAAAAAAATTGTGGTATTGGACGGAGCGACAGGCTCCAACCTTCAAAAAAGGGGGATGCCCGCAGGCGTCTGCCCGGAGGAATGGATTCTTGCCAACAGGGAGGTCTTAATTGGGCTTCAGAAAGAGTATATCGGGGCGGGAACGGATATTTTATATGCGCCGACCTTTTCTGGGAATCGGTTAAAGCTTCGGGAATACGGCCTGGAGGATCGGCTGGAGGAAATGAACCAGGAGCTTGTCGGCCTGTCCAGGCAGGCGGTAAGGGAAATGGGCGCAGAGGGAAAGGTCTTTGTTGCGGGCGATCTTACCATGACGGGGGAGCAGCTGGAGCCGGTGGGGGATCTTGCGTTTGAAAAGCTGGTGGATATTTATAAAGAGCAGGTCATGGCGCTGTCTGGCGTTGATCTGTTGGTGGTGGAAACCATGATGAGCTTACAGGAGTGCAGGGCGGCGCTGCTTGCCGTTAAAGAAACCTGCGATCTGCCGGTGATGGTAACGCTTACCTTCAATGAAGACGGACGGACCTTATATGGAACGGACCCTTTGACCGCTGCGGTTGTGATGGAAAAGCTGGGAGCGGACGCTGTCGGCGTCAATTGTTCCACCGGGCCGGATAAAATGTGTGAAATCATAGCAGAAATGAAGCAATATGCAGCGATTCCGCTGGTTGCCAAGCCCAATGCCGGGCTTCCTAAGCTGGTGGACGGGGTAACGGAATATGACATGGGACCGGAAGAATTTGCCGAAGGGATTGCCTGCCTGTTAGAACAGGGGGCGGATATTGTCGGCGGCTGCTGCGGCACAACGCCGGAGCATATCCGCCTTGCCAAAAAAGCGGCAGCGGCTTATGAGGGCAGGCGTGCAGAAGAAAGCTGTGGAAATAAGCAGGGAACAGGAAGAGCAGAAAGCTGCAAGCGGGTGCTGACAACAGAGACAAGGACAGTCCCTGTCAAATTGGACGGAAGGTTCATGGTTGTCGGGGAGCGCATTAACCCGACCGGGAAAAAGGCGCTCCAGGCGGAGCTGCGGGAAGGAAAGCTTGGCATTGTCCGGAAAATGGCGGAAGAACAGCGGGATCTTGGCGCGGATATTCTGGATATCAATATGGGAATGAACGGCATTGATGAAAAGGAAATGATGCTGAAAACCGTAAAAGAAGTGACAAGATTAGTGAATCTGCCGCTGTGCATAGATTCCAGTCATATTGATGTGATTGAAGCGGCGCTGCGGATCTACCCGGGGCGGGCATTAATTAACTCGATTTCCCTGGAGACGGAAAAGTTTGAAAAGCTGCTGCCGATTGCTAAAAAATACGGCGCAATGTTTATCCTTCTCCCGCTTTCCGACCGGGGGCTGCCGGAAACTATCGAAGAGAAAAAAGAAATTATCCATACAATCTTAGAGCGGGCATATTCCCTGGGAATGGAAAAAGAGGATATCATTGTGGACGGGCTGGTGGCTACGGTCGGGGCGAATAAGCGTGCGGCGCTGGAAACGCTGGAAACCATCCGTTATTGCAGACAGGATCTCGGAATTGCAAGTATCTGCGGGCTTTCCAATATTTCATTCGGACTGCCGGAGAGGATTTATGTAAACAGCACCTTCCTTGCCTTTGCGGTTCGGGAAGGCCTTACGATGGCGATTGCAAACCCGTCGCAGGATCTTTTGATGAATACTGCATTTGCAGCGGATCTCCTGATGGCGAAGGAACATTCGGGCACGGGTTATATTGATCGTGTTATGGAGCATCCTCTGACGATTCTGAAAGGAAAGAATGTGCAGGCCGCGGCAGGGAGCGAAGAAGCAGGCTCTGAAAAAAAGGAGGAGGAAAAAGCCGTTTCCGGAGTCTTTACCCAGGTGGTGAAGGGAAACAAAGGCGTAATTATAGAGGAAGTAAAAAAGGAGCTGGAAAAAGGCACCGGAGCTTCCCAGATCTTAGATACCATGCTGATTCCTGCCATCAATCAGGTAGGGACATTCTTTGACCAGAAGAAATATTTTCTGCCGCAGTTAATCGCGAGCGCGGAGACAATGGAGGCGGCAATCCAGTATTTAGAGCCGATGTTAGGCTCAAAGAAGGAGGAAAAGCCGAAGGGGACGATTGTGATTGCCACCGTAGAGGGGGATATCCATGATATCGGGAAAAATCTGGTGGTTCTGATGTTAAAAAATTATGGATACCGCGTGATCGATCTTGGAAAGGATGTTCCTGCCGAGACGGTGATTGAGACGGCTGGGAAAGAGGACGCGGACATTATCGGGCTTTCTGCATTGATGACAACAACAATGATGGAAATGAAAAAAGTGGTTATTATGGCAAAGGAAGCAGGGCTGAAGGCAAAGATAATCATCGGGGGAGCTGTCACGACGCAGGGGTTTGCAGATGAAATCGGCGCAGACGGCTATTCAAAGGATGCGCAGGAGGCGGTGAAGCTGGTGCAAAGGCTTTTGGAAGAATGAAAAACGGTCTTTGCCGGATAAAAGTAAGGGGAAGAAAGGAAGCTGGATGGAGAAAAAATATTGTGCGGATCTTATCATTCCTGTCTATAAGCCGGATGAAAAGCTGGATCAGCTCTTAACCATGCTGTCCATGCAGACGGTGCTGCCGGAGCATGTGATTTTGATGATGACGCTATCCGGGACAGGGGATGAGGAAGGGTTAAAAAAATATGGGGTCGATGTGCCGGAGGATTTTTTTCATGGAAGGCTTCCGGCAGAATACAGGGAAAGCCAATGGTGGCAGCAGAGCGGTTACGGAGAGGAAATGATTGGAAAGCTGGATATTGAATTTTATACCATACCGAAAAACAGCTTTGACCACGGCGGAACGAGGAATGCCGCCGCTGAGATTTCCGAAGAGATTGCGCCGCAGGAGTTCCTTGTTTTTATGACGCAGGACGCCGTGCCGGAAAATGAACATATGTTAGAGTATCTGCTGGATTCGTTTGATCAGGAAACGGTGGGGGCGGCATATGCCAGGCAGATAGCGGCGGAGGATGCCGGGGCAATCGAGCAGTATACAAGGATGTTTAATTATCCGGAGGTATCTTATGTAAAGACAGCCGCCGATAAAGAAAAGATGGGGATCAAGACATTTTTCTGTTCCAATGTCTGCGCCGCTTACAGAAGAAGCGCCTATGATGAGATGGGCGGCTTTGTGCTGCATACGATCTTTAATGAAGATATGATTATGGCAGCCATGCTGATTGAGGCGGGATATGCCATCCAGTATGCCGCAAACGCGAAGGTGGTTCATTCCCATAATTACAGCTTAAGCGAGCAGTTCCACCGGAATTTTGACCTTGCCGTCTCCCAGGTGGAATATGAGGAATATTTTGGCGGGGTGAAATCAGAGTCGGAAGGGGTGCGCCTGGTCAAACGGACAGCGAAGTATCTGTTAAAACAAGGGAAATGGTATCTTCTGCCGAAGTTAGTTTTCCAGAGCGGCGCGAAGTATCTGGGATATTGTCTGGGGAAGAAATTATAAAAAGCTTCCCCCGGCGTGGGTACATGCTTTCAGCATGAATAAAAAATATTGGAAATACAAGGAAAAGGAGATATCAGATGTCGGTATTAGAAGAAATCCATGAATATGAGCTGGATGCGTTCCGGCATTTTATCCGGATCTGTGAAGAGCATGATCTGGAATATTATGCGATTGGAGGGACGCTTCTTGGGGCTGTGCGCCACCACGGGTTTATCCCCTGGGACGATGACGTCGATATTGCTATGCCAAGAGAATCCTACGATAAGTTTCTTGAGATTGCGCCGTCCTGCCTGCCGGAACATCTGGTGATGGACGATCCGTGGAGGAACCCGGAATTTTTAAGCTATTTTGCCAAGATCCGGAATAAAAATATCGAGCTGCATGAAGCGCTGGAAGACAATGAGGCGACGACGAGAATCGGGTATTTAATTGATATCATCCCGCTGGACGGGACGCCGGACAATCCCCTGCTTCGGCGGATTTATTATATGAAGGTGTTGTTTTACCGTTTTTTATGCGGGGCTGCCAATGTGCATACCGGAATCCGCACCAGCAGGCCGAAAATAGAGCGCCTGATCCTCTCTTTCTGCAAAATGACGCGCATCTATAAGCTGATTGATATCCATAAGGTTTACCGGGGCATGGATCGGCTGTTTAAAAAGCAGGGAAATTCCCGCTATGCAGGGACGATTACCGGAGCTTATAATATAAGGGAGATTGTGCCGAGCGAGTACTTTGGCGATTTTAAGGATGCGTCAGAATTTCCGTTTGAGGATCTTGTGATTAAAGGCCCGGCGATGATCGAGGAGTATTTAACCCATATTTTCGGGGAAAACTATATGCTGCCGCCGCCGGAGCGTGCAAAAAAGATACATTACCAGGAAATTATTATTAAAAAGTAGGGTTTTCATATGACGAAGCTGCAGGAAAAAATTTTAGGGCTCATGACCGCTTTTGACAGGTTTTGCAGGGAAAATGAGATACCATATTTCATGCTTGGGGGGACGATGCTGGGGGCATACCGCCACAAGGGGTTTATTCCCTGGGATGATGATGCGGATATCGGGATTCCGGAAAAGGATTTTTTCCGTTTTATTTCCCTTGCGTCGCGGACGGACGGGACGGGGCTTCCGAAGGAATATTCTGTCCGCTACCGCACGCTGGAAAAAGAGATTCCCTATGCCTTTGCGCATATGGAAGATAGAAGGACTACGTTCATTGAACACAGACGCAGCCACGACAGCTATGCCGGAGGCGTTTATCTGGAAATCTTTCCCCTGACCGGATGTTCGGGCCATAAATTCTTACAAAAATTACAAGAAATCCAAGTGATTATTGACAAAAGGTTTTTATATGGTAAAATCATGGATTATGCACAGAAGCATAGAATTTTGGTAAAAGCCGTATTGATCCGCTATATCCGGAAACACTATACGGTAGATGAACTGACGGAAAGACTTACCAAAACGGTTTTTCGGTATCCATATGAAAACAGCAGCTATATCTCTAATCATTTAGGGCATTGGGGGATAAAGGAAAATATTCCGAAGGATGTGATGTTCCCGGCAAGGGAGTATGAATTTGAGGGCCATAAATTTTTTGGCGCGGCAAAGCCGGAGGAATATTTAAAGTCGCTCTATGGGGAGGATTTTATGGTGCCGCCTTCCGAGGAAGAGAAAGAAGGGGGAAAGCACCCCGCTTATGTGATGGATTTGGAACTGCCTTATGAAGAATATAGTAACAATTCAGCCAAATCGATCTGATGGCTGAACTGTTACAGAATAGCCAATGGAGGCCGGAATGCGTGATTCAATTGAAATTGCCGATTTTTTGCTCGAAAGAAATGAAAAAGCGGGAGAAGGCACGGTTTATGACGAAGGGGAAAGAACGCAGATGGAAGAAGAAATCATATATACAAAGAATGCTCCAAACGGCAGGAAAAAGAAAAAAAAGCATAGGGTAAGGAACCGGATACTGATGGTATTTTTTCTGGTTCTTTCTGTTTTGGCAGGGAATTTGTTCGGACGCTTACAGTACCAGATTGAAACGGCGATGTCCCTGGTGAACCGGGATGTGAAGTCCGATCTGGATTCCGTGGATGTAAAGGATTACGATCTGCTTTCCAGTGATAAGGTAATCAACATCCTTTTGATTGGGACGGATAAACGTTCCTATTCCACCGAGGACGGGCGTTCCGATTCTACCATGATTGCCACGATTGACGGGAAGCACAAGCGGCTCAAAGTAACCTCTTTAATGAGGGATATGTATGTGTCCATCCCAGGGTATGAGGACAACCGCTTTAATGCGGCGTACTCCTACGGGGGCGTCACGCTGTTATATAAGACGATTGCGCAGAATTTCGGGATTAAGCTGGACGGCTTTGTACAGGTGGATTTTGTGGCGTTTAAAGGCGTCATTAACCAGATTGGCGGCGTTAAGGTGGATCTGACGGAATGGGAATGCAATTATCTCAAAAATAAATACCCGGACTATGGAAGGGCGCAGAAGCTTACCGCCGGGGTGAACCGTTTAAACGGCTGGCTGGCGCTTGCCTATTCCCGTATCCGTTATGATGAAAACGGGGATTTTGGGCGCACGCAGAGGCAGAGGAATATTATCCAGGGGATTTTTAATAAAGTAAAATCCCTGCCGATGTCCAAAATCCAGAAAATGATGGAAAAGACAATGCCGTATGTCACGACGGATTTGACCAATCAGGAGATCCTTTCGTATGTTTCGACGGTTCTGTTTATGGGGACGCTCGACATTGACCAGTTCCGCCTGCCGGTGGACGATTATTATACCGATGAAACCATTCGGGGCATGGAAGTCCTTGTCCTGGATTTTGAGAAAAATAAAAAAGCGCTGTCGGATTTTATTTTTGATTATGATGGGGAAAGTACCACGCCTTCGGTATGATACAACGCTTGACAAAAAAACAATATATTGCTACAATCTTTGCTAGGATATATGGAAGAAGATGGGAGGAGGGCCGATTATGAGGAAGATGGTTTTATCGATTCTTGTGGATAATACAGCGGGCGTTTTGAGCCGCGTGGCGGGTATGTTCAGCCGCCGCGGGTACAATATTGACAGCCTTACCGTAGGGGAGACGCAGGACCCCGCTTTTTCGAGGATGACCGTTGCCGTTACCGGGGATGATCTGATCTTAGAGCAGATTGAGAAGCAGCTCGGGAAGCTGGAGGATGTGATTGACATTAAAAGGCTGGAGCCGGGACAGTCGGTATGCCGCGAGCTGGTGCTGGTGAAGGTGGAGGCGGATCAGGTGCAGCGGCAGGCGATTATTGCGATTGCGGATGTATTCCGTGCGAAGATTGTGGATGTCTCGCGGGATTCCCTGATGATTGAGCTGACAGGGAATCAGGATAAGATCGATGCTTTTATTAAGCTGCTGGACGGTTATGTGATTACGCAGTTAGTGCGTACCGGGACGACAGGCTTAAGGCGCGGGGCTTATGACTGAGATGACACCGCGGCTTGCCGCGATAGCCAATACATATTTTCATGATTTTAGGAGGAAGAGACAATGGAAAACAGAATTTTTTATCAGGAGGACTGCAACCTCTCATTATTAGAGGGAAAGACCATCGCTATCATCGGCTACGGGAGCCAGGGACATGCCCATGCATTGAACCTTAAGGATTCCGGCTGCCATGTGATTATTGGGCTTTATGAAGGCAGCAAATCCTGGAAGAAAGCGGAAGATCAGGGCTTTGAGGTATTTACGGCAGCAGAGGCGGCAAAGAAAGCCGATATCATTATGATCCTTATCAATGATGAGAAGCAGGCCGCTATGTATAAGGCAGATATTGAGCCGAATCTGGAAGCAGGAAATATGCTGATGTTTGCCCACGGCTTTGCAATCCATTTTGGACAGATTGTGCCTCCAAAGGATGTTGACGTTACGATGATCGCGCCGAAGGGACCGGGACATACGGTGCGCAGCGAGTATCAGGCTGGCAAGGGTGTTCCATGTCTGGTAGCTGTTCATCAGAACGCTTCCGGCAAGGCACAGGAGCTTGCGCTTGCTTATGCGCTCGGCATTGGCGGAGCAAGGGCCGGAGTTTTGGAGACTACGTTCCGTACAGAGACAGAGACAGACCTCTTTGGCGAGCAGGCCGTTCTCTGCGGCGGTGTCTGCGCTTTGATGCAGGCTGGTTTTGAGACGTTATGCGAAGCAGGTTATGACCCGAGAAACGCTTATTTCGAGTGTATCCATGAGATGAAACTGATTGTAGATTTGATTTACCAGAGCGGTTTTGCCGGAATGAGATATTCTATCTCCAATACAGCAGAATACGGCGATTATATCACAGGGCCGAAGATTGTGACAGAGGACACAAAGAAGGCCATGAGACAGATCTTAAAGAATATCCAGGACGGCTCTTTTGCAAAGGATTTCTTGCTGGATATGTCTTCTGCAGGCGGACAGGCACATTTCCGTGCGCTGCGTAAGCTGGCTGCAGAGCATCCGTCCGAGGTTGTCGGCGAGGAAGTCCGCAAGCTTTACAGTTGGAACGGAGAAGATAAGTTAATCAATAACTAAACTTCCATGTCGGGCATGCCCGGCACTGCCATGAATAAAAGCCCGTCGGGGAGCTTCGTGCTTTCGCATTCTCGCTCCCCTGCCCATATTCGCAAATCGTGCTGCTCTCATTCGTTCGCATCACTGTTTTGCTCATACGGGTTAGCGTCTCTCATACAGGAACAGGCTGGCAAGCAAGCTTACCGTCTGTTCCTGTATGGAGACTGGGCTTTTATAGTAAATTAAGATGGGGCTGCTGCATGAAGGAACCGGAGGTTCCGTCCTTATTGCGGCAGCCCCAGGTTTCGTTAGGGAGCGTTATGGGTGAAGAAAGAAAAGCATTGATTGGGAAAATAGGGGAACCTCTTTGTACGTGGTTTGAACGCTCGCATCGTAAGCTTTACTGGCGATCCCACCCGCTGCCGTATTATGTCTGGATTTCCGAGATTATGCTGCAGCAGACCAGAGTGGAAGCGGTAAAAGAATATTTTGCGCGGTTTATCCGGGAACTTCCTGATGTAGAGGCGCTTGCCGGGGCGGACGAGGAACACCTGATGAAGCTCTGGGAAGGGCTGGGGTACTATAACCGGGCAAGGAATTTAAAAAAAGCGGCGGTTGTGATCATGGAACGCTATGGAGGAAAGGTGCCTTCCGATTATGAAGAGTTAAAGAAGCTTCCCGGCATTGGAGAGTATACCGCGGGAGCGATTGCTTCGATTGCTTTTGGAAAGCAGGAGCCTGCCGTGGATGGGAATGTCTTAAGGGTGATAATGCGCCTTACGGATGATCCTGCGGATATTTTAAAGGAAACGGTAAAGCGGGAGCTGCGCAGGGATTTAAAAGAAGCCATGCCGGAAAAGCCGGGGATTTTTAACCAGGCGCTGATGGAGCTTGGCGCGCTTGTCTGTGTCCCGAACGGGCTGCCAAAGTGTTCTTTCTGTCCACTGAAGGTTTTCTGCAGGGCGGAGGACAAAGGGATCGAAAATCAGCTTTCCTATGCGCAGTCACTTCCGTATAAGGCGCCGAAGAAGGAGCGGAAGATAGAAGAAAGGACAGTGCTGTTAATCGAGAGAAACGGGGAATTTGCTGTCAAAAAGCGCAATAAAAGAGGGCTTCTGGCAGGAATGTGGGAATTTCCGAGCCTTTCCGGGTGTTTCAAAGAAGAAGAGGTAAGGCTTCTCCTTTTAGAAGCGGGGATGGAGTTTGAGGCAGTAAAACCGTTAGGATGCGCAAAACATATTTTTTCCCATATAGAATGGCATATGCAGGGATACCGGATTTTGTTAAAGGATCTGCCTTATATAAAGGAAGAACAGGATCAGCGGCAGGTTATGCCGGTATTGTCGGATTTGCTGGATGGGTGCAGATGGGAGACAAAGGAAGGGCTTCAGGAAAATTATCCGCTGCCTTCCGCATTTGAAGCCTATAAACAGGAATTGGGGATTGGATAGAAAGGAAGGGCGCCATGTTATCAAAAGACGATAAAGCAAAATTTCTTGCGGTATTGCCGGAGCTTTTAGAGTATGCGAAAGAGCGGGGCTCGCAGCTTAA
>CANREH010000074.1 GCA_947629585.1 uncultured Lachnospiraceae bacterium
ATGTACAACAAGACATTTGTAGTCACAGAAGATTCTATTGATAGAAAATGGTATGTAGTTGATGCTGCAGGACATACGTTAGGCCGTCTTTCCACGGAAGTTGCAAATGTATTAAGAGGAAAGAAGAAGCCTATTTATACACCGAGTATGGATACCGGAGATTACGTTATTGTTATTAATGCCGATAAGATTAAGGTAACTGGAAAGAAATTAGATCAGAAGATTTATTACCATCACTCAGAATATGTTGGCGGTATGAAAGAGACGACATTAAGAGAATTATTGGCAAAGCACCCGGAGAGAGCTGTGAAATATGCAGTCAAAGGAATGCTTCCAAAGGGACCTTTGGGCAGGAAGATGTTTAAGAAGCTTCATGTTTATGCAGGACCGGATTATGAGCAGGCAGCGCAGAAGCCGGAAGTGCTGGAAATTGTTGAGAAGAGTTATTAATCCAAAGGACTGAGAGGAGGAAATCAAAGTGGCTAAAGCAAGATATTATGGAACAGGAAGAAGAAAGAGCAGCGTTGCCAGAGTATATATTATGCCGGGTACAGGCAAGGTTACGATTAACAAAAGAGATATTGACAATTATTTCGGTCTTGAGACATTAAAGACGATTGTCCGCCAGCCATTTGCCATTACCAACACAGAGGGCAAGTTTGATGTGCTTGTCAATGTAAAGGGAGGCGGTTTCACAGGACAGGCAGGAGCGATCCGTCATGGTATTTCCCGCGCATTGCTTCAGGCAGACAACGATTACCGTCCGGCTTTGAAGAAGGCAGGATTTTTGACAAGAGATCCGAGAATGAAGGAAAGGAAGAAGCCGGGTCTGAAAGCAGCCCGCCGCGCTCCACAGTTCTCGAAGAGATAATTCAGGTATCTTTTTTACGATATTTTATCAAGGTTTCAGGCCTCCAGAACTTCGTGTTTTGGGGGCTTTTTGTGATCCATTTTTGTTGAAAAACCAAAAAATATATGGTAGTATTTCTCATAGAATGACCGCGCTGCAGAGCAGGTCTTTGATGTTGACATTTAGCATTGTTTATATTTGTTATTTTGCCAGCCTGTTTGTAGAAAATTGGTTGTAGAGGGAGGTAACGGAATGGTTATCATGGTTGGAAGTGCAAGAATTGACGAAAGGGGAAGATTTTCCGGAGGAGCAGCCGGGGATCAGAAGCAGCAGTCTTCGACTTATGACATTATTGGAGAAGTAAGCCAGCAGAATATGTATCTTCATGCAAAGGGCTGGTATATTTTAAGACCGAAAAATCTGGCCCATGCGGGGCTGATTGCAAGTAAGATGATAGAGGCGTGCAGTAATGCCAATATCGGTTATGACCAGGGGAATCGTCTTGGCATTCTTACCTATGGTATTGGAACGAAGGTTAAGACGGAATGTGACTGTAGCTCCCTGGTTCGTGCCTGTGTGAAGGAAGCAACAGGGAAAGATCCCGGGGATTTCAATACGGCAAGCGAAGCGTCTGTGCTGGAAGCAATGGGGTTGTTTGAGAAGAGACAGGAGTATGTTTCCCAGAATAAGACGCCGGTATACAACGGCGATGTCCTAGTGACAAAATCCAGAGGGCATACCGTGATTGTGACAAGCGGCAGTCCCCGTCCTGTAAAGAATTTTGCAGGGAAAAAGCCAGGGGAAAACAAGCAGCAGACAGCAGGCGGCAGAAACCGGACGCGGCGTGTGTCCCGTGGCCTATAAAAGATATTGCATATCAAATGTCTTACGGTGCAGGAAATTAGTAACAGTTCAGCCATTAGCTCGATTTGGCTGCTCCGCAGCCTGTTTCGCCGCTAAAGCGGCTAAAAATCTCGCTTTTATGGCTGCGCCATATGTCAAAAATAGTGAAAATTGATCCTTACGAGTAAACTCGACGGTTCAATTTTCCTATTTTTGCCGCATGGCTGAACTGTTACGGAAATTACGACATTGATTATTATTCCTATCATAGTAAGAGTAATTTCGCATTACATATGCAGATGGATAGACAGGGATAATAAATAGTAGGCAAGGCAGCTAAATGCCTAAAGGCATAGCTCACCTTTATGAGCGAGAAAACCCCAGAGCAGCACCTCTGGGGTTTTCGTTTTGTCTTACGAGAAAATTACGACACTTTCTTGTATAATATCTATACTTTGTATAAATATATATATATTATATTAGTGTGATTTTGCGAGTATGTCAAGAAAAATTTTACTTTTTTTTACAAGATACGACAAAATAGTTTAGGTGCTTCTGATGGTTCTTCTAAATTTTTTTGCAATCAATAACTGAAAAATTAAAAAAGTAGAAAATGTGTGAATAGGAAAAAAAGTTTGACAGAACCTGTCAGAAGGATTATAATACGAAAAGAATGTGAGAAGTCGCAGGAAGGGGTACACCACCACGGGTGTAGTTTTCTTGGCGGCTTTTTCTTTTTAAGAATTTTATTGGGAAAGGAATGGATTTAATTATGGAAAAAGATACTCTGGTGATTGGGGGACATGAGTTTTCCTCCCGTTTTATTTTAGGTTCCGGCAAATACAACCTTGATTTGATTAAGGCGGCTGTGGAATATGCAGGTGCGGAGATTATTACGCTGGCAGTCCGGCGGGCAAATACAAATGGTACGGGCAATATTCTGGATTATATCCCAAAGAATGTGACGCTGCTTCCAAATACGTCGGGTGCGCGGACAGCGGAGGAGGCTGTCCGTATCGCAAGGCTTGCCAGGGAAGTCGGCTGCGGGGATTTTGTAAAAATTGAAATTATGAGGGATACCAAGTACCTTTTGCCGGATAATCAGGAAACCATCCGTGCGACGGAAATGCTGGCAAAGGAAGGGTTTATTGTCATGCCGTATATGTACCCGGATTTGAATGTGGCAAGGGATTTACAGAATGCGGGCGCGGCGGCAGTCATGCCGCTGGCGGCGCCGATTGGAACGAATAAAGGGCTTTGCACGAAGGAATTTATTAAAATTCTGGTAGCGGAAATTGATCTTCCGATTATTGTCGATGCCGGTATTGGTGCGCCTTCCCAGGCATGTGAGGCGATGGAGCTTGGCGCGGCGGCGATTATGGCGAATACTGCAATCGCGACGGCAGGGGATATCCCGAAGATGGCGGGGGCCTTTAAAAAAGCGATCGAAGCAGGGCGTGAGGCTTATTTGTCCGGGCTGGGGCGGATTCTGGAGCATGGGGCTTCAGCGTCTTCCCCGCTGACCGGGTTTTTAGAATAACCATCGGCATATATAAGCAGTCAGGGATCGTAGAGATGAAAATAAGAAAATATAAGGAAGGACAGGGTATGGAAGAGAAGCGGACAAACCATATGGAATATATGGAAGGAATGGAAATCCTTGAAGATTCCACGATTATGGATCAGGTAATCGAAAAAATGAAGGCATATGATTATCATAAATATACGGGGGCGGATGTGCGGCGCGCCCTGTATCGGGATAACCGCACGCCGGAAGATTTTGCCGCGCTGCTTTCTCCGGCAGCGGAGCCTTTTTTAGAGGAAATGGCGCAGATGGCGCAGAAGGAGACAAGAAAACATTTCGGCAATTCCGTCTATATGTTTACGCCGATTTATATCGCCAATTATTGTGAAAATTACTGTATTTACTGCGGGTTTAACTGCCATAATAAAATCCGCAGGGCAAAATTAAATGAAGATGAGATCCGCAAGGAAATGAAAGCGATTGCGGAGACGGGACTGGAAGAAATTTTAATCCTGACCGGGGAAAGCCGGAAAATGTCGGATGTGAATTATATCGGCGAAGCCTGTAAAATCGCAAGGGAATATTTTAAAATGGTGGGCCTTGAGGTTTATCCGATGAATTCAGACGAATATGCTTATCTGCATGAATGCGGTGCCGATTATGTGACAGTATTCCAGGAAACTTACGATTCCGATAAATATGAAACGCTGCATTTAGCGGGGCATAAGCGGGTATTCCCGTACCGTATCAATGCACAGGAACGCGCATTAAGGGGCGGTATGAGGGGCGTAGGCTTTGCCGCGCTTCTGGGGCTTGCCGATTTCCGCAAGGATGCATTTGCGACAGGGATTCATGCGTATTTGATTCAAAGAAAATATCCGTATGCGGAAATTGCATTTTCCTGTCCGAGGCTGCGCCCAATTATCAATAATGATAAGATTAACCCGAAGGATGTCCATGAGCGGGAGCTTTTGCAGGTGATTATGGCATACCGCCTGTTTATGCCGTTTGCAGGCATTACTATTTCTACCAGGGAATGTGAGAGGTTCCGCAATCATGTGACACAGATTGCGGCGACCAAGATTTCTTCAAGCGTCAGCACCGGGATTGGGAGCCATTCGGATGAAATTGATGCAGAGGATCAGGGCGACAGCCAGTTTGAAATTGCCGATAACAGGACTTATGATGAGGTCTATGCCGCTTTGGTAGACGGCGGTATGCAGCCGGTTAATAATGATTATGTCTACGTATAAAGAAAGTCCTTCCCTGAAGCTTGCGCTGGCGGAGCTTGCTGTTTCCTGGGAGGATAAAGAAGAAAATCAGAAAAAGTGTAAAGCTGTGGCGGAGCTTGCCAGTAAACAAGAAGCGGATCTGCTGATTTTCCCGGAAATGACGCTGACCGGGTTTTCCATGAATACAGAGAAAATTGCGGAGGAAAAAGAAAACTCGCCTACGCTTGCATTTTTTAAAGAATTGTCAGCGCAGTATAAAATGGCAGTTGCTTTTGGGATGGCGCAGGCAAAATTATCCGAAGGGGCAGAGGCTCCGATATGCCAAAAAGGAAATGGCAGGGTCAGGGTACACAATGTATGTTATGTCCTGTCCCGTGGGGAGATCTGTCTGGAATATAAAAAGCTCCACCCGTTTTCCTTCGGGCAGGAATCAGAATATTATGAAGGCGGGGACAGGCTTGCCCTGACAGAGCTTCATGGTATGGTTCTTGCGCCGCAGATTTGCTATGACCTGCGTTTCCCGGAGCCGTTCCAAATTCTGTCGGCAAAAACGGATTTGATTTTTGTAATTGCAAACTGGCCGCAGGTAAGGGAAGGTCACTGGAGAACCCTGCTGTGCGCGAGGGCGATTGAGAACCAGTGTTATCTTGCAGGAATCAACCGCTGCGGGGAAGATCCGAAGGGGAAATACCCGCAGGCTTCTTTGATTTACGATCCTTATGGAAACGTTGTTCCGATGGAAAAAGAGATTGTGGAATATCAAAAAAAAGAAAAACGGTATTTTGCAGGAAATTTATATCTGGCGGAAATCAGAAAACAGGCGGTGCTTTCCTGCCGGGATGAATTTCCATTAAAAAAGGATCGGAGAGAAGATTTATATCAAAAATTAAGGATAGAGTAAATGATGGCGTTTTTTGAGCGGCATGATATTATCGGGGAATGCGCGGAGATTCGGATAAAAAGATGTTTGCAATATTGCAAAGTATGACCGAATCCCGCGCCAGGACTCATAAGCGAGTTTTAAATTTTTAAAGATACATTGCCATTATTGATCTTTCCTTGCCGTTTCATCAATTAAATCAGCGATGGTTTTGATGGAATCATTTAATTTGCTTTTTTCCATTGCCTGGATATAGGCTTTGCGGTTTTCGTAGACGTCATGGATGGCTTTTAACAGCTTTTCCCCGGTTAAGTCTTCTTCTTTGATCACCTTGCTGAAGCCCTGCCGTTCAAAGGAAGCGGCATTTAAGATCTGGTCGCCGCGGCTGGCAGCAGCGGATAGCGGGATTAAAATATTTGGCTTCCTGAGCGCAAGGATTTCGCAGATAGCGTTCGCGCCCGCTCTGGAAATCACCAGATCGGAGGCATCTAATAAATCGCTTAATTCTTTTTTAATGTATTCAAACTGGACATAGCCTTTTGTGCCGTTTAAGGAATCGTCGGTCTTGTCTTTTCCGCATAAATGGATCACCTGGAAATTTTCCAGAAGCTGCGGGAGAATTTTGCGGATGGCTTCGTTTACCACCACGGAGCCTAAGCTTCCCCCGATAATTAATATGACGGGCTTATCAAGATGGAAGCCGCAGAAGGAAAGCCCTGCCATTTTATTTCCCGAGAATAATTCCCTGCGGATCGGGGAGCCGGTAAGGACGGCTTTCCCTTCCGGAAGCTCTTTCACAGTTTCCGGGAAATTTGCGCAGATTTTTGTTGCGGCTGGAATGCAGATTTTATTGGCAAGCCCCGGCGTCATGTCCGATTCATGGATAATGGATGGAATTTTGCGCTGTTTTGCCGCCAGAATCACCGGGACGGAAACAAAGCCGCCTTTGGAAAAAATGATATTGGGGTTTAACTGTTTTAAAAGGGAGGATGCTTCCCCGAACCCTTTGATCACGCGGAAGGGATCGGTGAAATTTTTTAAATCAAAATACCGCCGTAATTTTCCCGTTGAAATCCCATGATAGGGAATATGAAATTCACTGATTAATTTTTTCTCAATGCCGTCATAGGAGCCGATATAATGCACGTCATATCCGCGTTTTTTCAGTTCCGGCAAAAGGGCGATATTCGGGGTGACATGGCCTGCCGTGCCGCCTCCGGTCAATACAATTCGTTTCATAATCAATCGTTTCCTTTCCTTAAATAATTCCTGTAATCGTTATCCGAATCGTTCCAATCCGTTAAAAGATTCTGCCATCAATCGGGTTCAGTTCCAGATTATGCCGTAAACCCTGCCCATATACCAGGATCTCTTTTTCCAAGAAGGGAGGGGTATCATAGCTTATCATATATCATTCGATAGAAAATGTAAAGTCGTGGAATTGTAGAAAAAAATGCTTTTCCTTGACAATTATGGCTTCTTTGACTATCATTAAGATATTGTAGAATTTCCTAATGAATAAAAGAACGGGGGAACAAGTGTTGGATAAAATAGGAATTATTGGAGCAATGGACGAGGAAGTCAGCCGTTTGAAAGAGGCAATGGAAGCGGCTTCCGTAATAAAGAAGGCGGGCATGGAGTTTTACAGAGGAAAGCTTTGCGGAAAGGATGCCGTTGTGGTAAAAAGCGGCATCGGCAAGGTGAATGCGGGTATCTGCACGCAGATCCTTTCGGATCTTTTCAGCGCAGAGGCGGTTATTAATACGGGGGTTGCCGGATCTTTAAAGAAGGAAATTAATATTGGCGATATTGTATTGTCAACGGATGCCATGTATCATGATATGGACGCAACGGGTTTTGGTTATGAGCTGGGCGTGATTCCAAGAATGGAGGCTTCTGTTTTTAAGGCTTCCGACGAGCTCAGGGAGCTTGCAGAGCGTGTCTGTGCCAGGGTGAATCCGGAAATTCAGACTTTCTGCGGCAGGGTGGTCAGCGGGGATCAGTTTATTTCCGACCATGCGGTCAAAGAGCGTATTGTGAAAAATTTCGGCGGTTACTGTACGGAGATGGAAGGGGCGGCGATTGCTCATGCCGCTTATTTGAACAATCTTCCGTTTTTGATTATCCGTGCGATTTCTGATAAAGCGGACAACAGCGCAACAATGGATTACGGGGAGTTTGAAGCAAAGGCGATTGAGCATACCGTAAAGCTTGTGCTTGGCATGATGGAGGAGCTGTAAAAAAGGTCTCATGGCATAGTTTAAAAAGAAAAGGGGAAGAAAGATGAAGCTGGAAGAAGCAAAGGAAGTTTTAAAACAGCATGGACAGGAGCAGCTGCTTCGGTTTTACGGGGAGCTGGGAGAAAAAGAGCAGGAAGAATTACTGGCACAGATTGAGAGCCTTGATTTTTCTTTATTGAAAAATCTGTCCAAAAAGGATCATGCGGAGGAACGCGGAAAATTAGAGCCGCTTGCTGCGGTGGAAATTGCGGAGATTGAGGAAAAAAGGGAAGAATTTAAAAGCGTCGGGCTGGATGCGATCCGTGCCGGGAAGGTCGGCGCGGTGCTTTTGGCAGGCGGGCAGGGAACGCGCCTGGGGCTTGACAGGCCGAAGGGAGTATTGAATGTCGGGCTTACGAAGGAGCTGTATTTATTTGAATGCCTGATCCGCAATTTAATGGATGTGACGAAGGAGGCGGGCGTATCGGTTCCGCTTTATGTCATGACCAGTGAGAAAAACCATGAGGATACCGTGGGATTTTTTAAAGAGCATACTTATTTTGGTTATCCGCCGGAGGATGTGTTATTTTTCAAACAGCAGATGGCGCCTTCCGTAGATTATGAGGGAAAGATTTATCTGGAAGAAAAAGGAAAGATTTCTTTATCGCCGAATGGAAATGGCGGCTGGTTTTCTTCGATGGCAGGTTCCGGTGTTTTGGAGGATGTAAAAAAACGCGGCGTGGAGTGGCTGAATGTGTTTGCCGTTGACAATGTACTGCAGAGGATCGCTGACCCCTGCTTTATCGGCGCCACGATAAAGTCCGGCTGTGCAAGCGGGGCAAAGGTAGTCAGCAAGGCGGAGCCGCAGGAACGTGTCGGCGTTCTGTGCCTAGAGGACGGAAAGCCTTCGATTGTGGAATATTATGAAATGACGGACGAGATGATTCATTCCTGTACCGATAAGGGGGAACTGTCCTACCGTTTCGGCGTGATTTTAAATTATCTGTTCCGCGTGGACAAGTTAGAGGAGATTATGAACCGGTATATGCCGGTGCATATCGTGGAGAAAAAGATTCCGTATCTTGATGAAGCGGGAAATCCGGTAAAGCCGGAGGAGCCGAACGGCTATAAATTTGAGACGCTGGTTCTTGATATGATCCATGAGCTGGATGACTGCCTGCCGTATGAGGTAGTGCGGGAGCGTGAATTTGCGCCGATTAAGAACAGGACCGGGGTGGATTCTTTAGAGAGTGCAAGGGAGCTTATGAGGAAAAATGGAATCGAACTGTAATCATACTTTATATCTTGTCATTCCATGCTATAACGAGCAGGAAGTGTTAAGAGAGACCGCAGGCAGGCTTTTGGACAAGCTTTCCCGTATGCAGG
The DNA here is from genome assembly GCA_947629585.1 of uncultured Lachnospiraceae bacterium. Classification (GTDB taxonomy): domain Bacteria; phylum Bacillota; class Clostridia; order Lachnospirales; family Lachnospiraceae; genus MGBC100174. Next base: position 8,936 of record CANREH010000074.1, read on the forward strand.
AAACGGGCCTGATTTCCGCCGACAGCCGTGTAGTCTTTGTCAACGACGGATCGAAGGATCAGACCTGGGAACTGATAGAGGCGCTTCATCAGGAAAATCCGATCTTTTCCGGGCTTTCCCTGGCGCATAACCGGGGGCATCAGACCGCCCTGTTAGCCGGGCTTTTGACGGTAAAGGATTATGCGGATATGGTGGTGTCTATGGATGCGGATTTGCAGGATGACATCGAAGTCTTAGATCAGATGGTGGAAGAATATTACCGCGGAAATGAGATTGTTTACGGTGTGCGTTCTTCCCGGAAAAAAGATACGTTTTTTAAAAAATTCACAGCAGAAGGATTTTACCATATCATGGCGTTCATGGGCGTGGAAATTGTATTTAACCATGCTGATTACCGCTTAACCAGCAGGAAGGTATTGGAAAATCTTGCCGATTACCGGGAAGTCAACCTGTTTTTGCGGGGGATTTTTCCGTCGATCGGCTACCGTCATACGACCGTTCTTTATGAAAGAAAAGAGCGGTTCGCGGGGGAATCCAAATACCCGCTGAAAAAAATGCTTTCTTTTGCTTGGGAAGGGATCACTTCTTTTACGGTCAGCCCGTTAAAATTTATTGCCGGGCTTGGCATCGTTATTTCCATTGTCAGCCTGCTCGCTTTGATATGGAGCGTTTTGGTAAAATTCTGGGGATATACCGTGGACGGCTGGACGAGTCTTTTAGGTTCAATCTGGTTGCTGGGAGGATTACAGCTATTCTGCCTTGGGATTATCGGGGCTTATATCGGGAAGATCTATGAAGAAGTCAAGCAGAGGCCGAGGTTTATTTTAGAGCGGAATTTATTGGAAGAAAAGAAAGTGAAGGATAGAAAATGAAAACAAAGCAGGATTTTTTGGAAAGCCTCCGCAGAATGGATCATAAAAGCTACGGGGCATATAAAGCATTAAAAGGGGAGTACGATTTCCGGGAGTTTGTATTAAAAATCGATCATGTGCAGGGCGATCCGTTTGCTTCGCCGTCCAGAATCCGGTTATGCGTCGGGAACCGCAATAATTTCCCGCCGGAACTGTTTGCAGAAAAATGGGAAAAAACTGCGTTGGAGGATTTTATCCTGCGCGCCGTCCATCAGTGTATCCGCAGCCTGCAGAACGGACGGCGTTCCGGCTCCGGCAAAAGCGGCATGATTTCCGCCTGCCGTGTGGGGCAGGAGGTCATGGAGCGGATTGCCGTCCAGATTTCGGAGAAGGAGCTGGAAGTCCGCCTGGAAATGGGATTCCCGGCGTATGGGCGTTCGATAGCCGCCGGGGAGCTGGAAAAAATGGTGACAGAGGCACTGCCGCAGATAGTAAAAGGGGCGATGATTTATCAGAACCAGAAAGCGGCGGCATTAAAGGCGGTAAAGGAATTATCGGACGATCAGGAATTTATCCGGAAAGAATTGTCCCGCCTGGGGCTCTGCACATTTCTGGCAGACGGTTCTGTCCTGCCGAGGGAGAGCGGTGTTTCCGAGCGTCCGATGAAGGAGGCGCAGGTATTTTATTCTCCGGAAAGCGTCGCGGTTACTCTTACGCTTCCTTATAAGGGAAAGGTGCGCGGCATGGGAATCCGGCGCGGAGTGACGTTGATTGTCGGCGGCGGCTACCACGGGAAATCGACGCTGTTAAAGGCGGTAGAGGCAGGCGTTTACAATCATATAAAAGGGGACGGAAGGGAATATGTCATTACGGACAGTTCTGCGGTCAAGCTGCGCGCTGAGGAAGGGCGCTGTGTGCATGAGGTTGACATTTCCATGTTTATCAACCATCTTCCGAACCGCGCCGACACGAAAAGATTTGTAACGGAAAATGCCAGCGGCAGTACATCCCAGGCGGCCAATACCGTAGAAGGGCTTGCCGGGGGAACAGGCGTATTTTTAATTGACGAGGACACTTCGGCGACGAATTTCATGGTCCGGGATGAAACAATGGCAAAGCTTGTCTCCGATGACAAAGAGCCGATTACACCGTTTTTAAAATGCGTCCGCAGCCTTTGGGAGGATCACGGCGTTTCTTCCATTTTAGTTGTGGGAAGCTCCGGAGCGTATTTATCGGCTGCCGACGCAGTCCTCCAGATGGATAATTACGTTTTGAAAGACGTCACAGCGCAGGCGAAAGAGCTGGCACAGCCGATGGAAGGGCTGAAAGTGGAAATAGCCGACTTTGTGAAAAAGCCGGTAAGGAAAATGCAGATTGAAAAAGCGAAGGTTCATGGATGGGACACGATTTCCCTGGACAGGACCGATCTGGATCTGCGCTATTTGGAGCAGCTTGTGGACGAGGGACAGACTGCCGCTATGGCATATTTCATGCAGTATATCCTTTCCCATATGGCGGATGGGAAAAAGACGGCGGTGGAATTAGTGGATCGTTTCTATCAGGAAGTGGAGAAAAGAGGAATGCTGCCGTTTGTGCCTGCCAATTATGGGGCGGGATCGCCCGTCCTGCCGAGGAAACAGGAAATGCTTGCCTGTATGCAGAGATACCGGGGGATATAAGGAAAGAAAATTTTATTTGAAAGGGGCATAAGCAAATGAGTACACAAATATTGACAGTTTCTTCCGAAGGACAGATTTCACTGCCAGCAAGTATCCGAAAACTTTTAGCGATTAATAGTGGTGATAAATTGGTGGCATATACTTCAGGAGATGTTATTATGCTCAAAACTTTAAAACTTCCTTCTGCAGAAGAATTTGAAGCCTCTCTGGATGAAGCGCAAAAATGGGCAGAATCTGTTGGATATCATGAAGGCGATGTTAATGATATAGTCAAATCGGTTAGAAAGAAGAAACAAATATGAGAATAGAACGGTTCGGAAATATTCAGATCGTGACTGCAAAGGATTTTTGTGAAAAATACTTTTCCGAATAAAAAGGAGTTATTGCTTTTTTGTCCCATATGCTTAAATTCATTATCAAAAGTTAAAAAATGGATAAAACGGAACATTCCTCCATATAATAAATGGAATCCCTTTTATATGGAGGAATGTTTATGTGCGGAATTGCGGGGTTTTGTGATTTTAACCGGAATCTCCTTTTAAACGCAGAAGAGAACCGGAAAATTGCGGCGCGTATGGGAAAGACGCTTAAGCATCGGGGACCGGATGATGAAGGCACTGTGCTGGATGAGCATATTGCGTTCGCGCATACAAGGCTTGCCGTCATTGATCCGGAGCATGGAAAGCAGCCAATGAGGAAGCACTGGGACGGTGTGGATTATGTGATTGTTTATAACGGGGAATTGTATAATGCAAACGAGCTTGGAAAAGAGTTAAAGAAAGATGGATTTATTTTTGAGACAACATCCGATACGGAAATTTTATTGACCGCCTATATTGCCTATGGGCGGAGCTGTGTGGAAAAGCTTAATGGAATTTTCAGCTTTGCATTTGGAATAATAAAGAAAAAAGCGTTTTTATGGCGAGGGACCGCGCCGGGGTAAAGCCTCTTTTTTATATGCAGAAGGATAACCGCATTTTATTTGGATCGGAAATCAAGGCGTTGTTTGCCTATCCCGGTGTAAAAGCAGTGGTCGGGAAATACGGGCTTTGTGAGATTTTCGGGCTTGGCCCGGCGAGATCTCCGGGCTGCGGAGTTTTTTTGGGCGTCCATGAAATCCCGCCTGCGCATTGTGCCGTGATTGATTACAGCGGCATGAAGCTGTGGCGGTATTGGGATATGGAAGCGAAGGAACACACGGAGAGCTATGGGGAAACGGTGGAGCATGTGCGGGAACTGTTATTTGACGCGATCCGCCGCCAGCTTGTCTCGGATGTCCCAATCTGCACCCTGTTGTCCGGCGGGCTGGATTCCAGCGTGGTGTCGGCAGTTGCGGCGGATTATTTCCGAAAACAGGGAAGGCAGTTAGATACCTATTCTTTTGACTATGTAGATAATGATATCAATTTCCGGGCATCCAGGTTCCAGCCGACGCAGGACCGCCCGTTTGTTGACAGGATGGTGGAGCATATCCGGTCGAAGCACCATTACCTTACCTGTAATTATGACGAATTATATGAAAAATTATTTGATGCGGTCCGTGCTAAGGATTTGCCGGGAATGGCGGATGTGGATTCTTCCATGCTTTTCTTTGCGGGAAAAATCAAGGAACGTCACACTGTCTGCCTGTCCGGGGAATGCGCGGATGAGATTTTTGGGGGCTATCCGTGGTTCCGTGACGAAGAGGCATTGAGGATGCCAGTATTTCCGTGGAGCAAGAACCTGGCTCTCCGGCAGATGGTATTGAAGCCGGAAATCGCGGGTAAGCTGTTTTTGGAAGAATATGTCAGGGCGCAGTATGAAAAGACCATGCAGAGGACAAAAAGCCTGCAAAGAGAAAGAGAAGATTTTGAGACAACGGGAATCAGCACGAAAAATTACTGGGAATATTTAGAGCAGACAGAAGTATCAAAGCTGGGCGCCGGGACAGCTTCCCTTCGGAGAAGGCAGATGAGCCGCCTGAACATGGATTGGTTTATGGCGACGCTGCTTGATCGGAAAGACCGCATGACTATGGCGAATGGGCTGGAAATACGCGTGCCGTTTGCTGATCACAGGGTAATGGAATACCTTTACAATATTCCGTGGGAATACAAGTGTAAGGACGGGAGAGTGAAAGGGTTATTGCTGGACGCGGCAAAGGATATTCTGCCGCGGGAAGTTCTGGAGCGTAAAAAATGCCCATATCCTAAGACCTATGATCCAAAGTATGAAAATCTGTTAAAGCAAAAACTGTCCGAGGTGCTGGAAGATGAGAACGAGCCGATTAACGGCCTGTTAAATAAGCGGATCTTAAAGCAGATGATAAGCAGCCCTTCCGATTACGGCAGCCCGTGGTTCGGGCAGCTTATGGCACAGCCGCAGATGTTTGCTTATTTCCTTGAAATTAATTATTGGCTGAAAGAATACAGGATAGAAATTTCGGTGTAAAGTATTGACAGAAGAAAAAAAGAACGATATTATGTTTTATGGCTAACAGTTCGTTATAGAACAACGGCAGCACGCAGAGAATGTCCGCGAAAGAACAGGAGCGGTTTTTTATTTCATAGGAAACATCATGGGGGCTGGGAGATGAAACATAAGGAAACAGTAGGCTTTGAAATACGGTCGTTAAATAACCTGATTACCCGGAGTATGGTCGGCTATGCTGCCCAGAACGGCGTTGACGAGCTGACGATTATGCATGGGTGGATTATCGGTTATTTATATGACAATTTAGACAAGGAGATTTTCCAGAAGGATATCGAGGCGAAATTTTCCATTGCCCGTTCGACCGTCACGGGGATTTTAAAGCTTATGGAGAAAAAAGGGTACATTATCCGGGAGTCGGTGCCGTATGATGCACGCCTTAAAAAGCTGACGCTGACAGAGCTTGGCATTGAAATGAACCGACGGGCAAGGCACAGCATTGATACTATGGACGCAGAAATTACCTCCTGTTTTTCAAAAGAAGAAGAGGAGGAATTTCTGCGTTTGGCAAAGAAGCTCAAAAAAAGCCTTTGTGAGAAAAATAAACATCTGGAGATTCTGAAAGGGAATGACAGCGGATGATATGATACATTTAATCAATCACCGTAATAGATTTTATCACCGGCTGATCTTCCGGGGCAACGGTGCCGTTGCTGTCCTGTACCGGAACGGCCTCGCAGATGTCGTCTACGACTTCGATTCCTTCGGTGACATGTCCGAAAGCGGCATAATCGCCGTCCAAGTAGTCGCCGTCCTCGTGCATGATGAAAAACTGGGAGCTTGCGCTGTCCGGATCGGAGGAGCGTGCCATAGAGATGGTTCCCCTTGTGTGGGAGATATCATTCTCAATGCCGTTGTTTGCAAATTCGCCCTTGATTGTCTCGTCGGAGCCACCCGTGCCGTTTCCCAGCGGATCGCCGCCCTGGATCATGAAGCCGGAGATGATGCGGTGGAAGGTAAGCCCGTCATAGAAGCCTTCCTGTGCCAGCTTGACAAAGTTGGTAACGGTAATCGGTGCGGTATCAGCGTCAAGCTCTACGCTGATCTTGCCATAGTCTTCAATATCGATTTCTGCATGGTGCGTGCCGGAGAGGTATTCGCCGTCCTTGATCTCTACGGAATTTGTTTTGGAGTCTTTCTTTTCCTGCTCGTCGTCTTCGCCAGAAGTATCTTTTCCCTGTTCTTTATTTTCATCGGAAGTGTCCTTGTCTTCCTGGGCGTCATTTTCAAGAGTAGTCACCTTAGTATCGCTGCCTGCGGAATCTTTTGTGCCGCAGCCTGCCAGGACGCAGAGGCAGAAAACAAATGCCGTTAACAGTGTCAGTAGTTTTTTCATAATTTGTACCGTGGGGCTGATAGCTCCTTTTCCTTTCTTTTTTATGTTTTTAATTTTTTTATTTGAGAAAATATTAATTGTCATACCCGCGCAGCAGTTTTGCCCGGCTTGGATGGCGCAGCTTACGGAGCGCCTTTGCCTCAATCTGGCGGATTCGTTCCCTGGTGACGTTAAATTCCTTGCCGACTTCTTCTAAGGTCCTTGTCTTTCCGTCTTTTAATCCAAAACGGAGAATTAAGACCCGGCGTTCCCGTTCGGTCAGGGTGTCTAACAGTTTGGAGATCTGATCGCGCAGGACTGCGTAGGCAGCGGCTTCTTCCGGTCCGATAATCGTGTCGTCTTTAATGAAGTCTCCCAGGTGGCTGTCGTCTTCTTCCCCAATCGGAGTGTCCAGGGAAATCGGGTCGGCGGATACTTTGAGAATTTCGCGTACTTTTTCAATAGGGAAACCAAGCTCGTCCGCAAGCTCCTGCTCGGTCGGCTCTCTGCCGAGCTCCTGGGTTAAGCTGCGGGAAACACGGTAGGTCCGGTTGATGACTTCAGACATATGCACAGGGATACGGATCGTCCTTGACTGATCGGCAATGGAACGGGTGATTGCCTGGCGGATCCACCAGGTAGCGTAGGTGCTGAATTTAAAGCCTTTTTCAAAGTCAAATTTGTCTACGGCTTTGATTAAGCCGAGGTTGCCCTCCTGGATCAGGTCAAGAAAAGAAAGCCCCCTTCCGACATAGCGTTTTGCAATGCTGACAACAAGGCGCAGGTTGGATTCCGCAAGTGTTTTTTTCGCGTCTTCGTCGCCTTCCTTAATGCGTTTTGCAAGAGAAATCTCCTCTTCTGTCGATAACAGAGGGTAAGTGCCGATTTCCTTTAAGTACAGTTTTACCGGATCATCCGAAACAGCAAGGTCAGCAGCTTTCAGATCATCCACATAGGAAGTTTCTTCTTCGCGGTCGATTTCAAGAAGGGCGTCGTCGTCAGGCTCGTCGTCAGCAGAGGCGGGATCGATGACAACGATGTTCTGGTTTTCGATGTATTCCCGGATCTTGCCAAGCCTTGCCGCATCTAAATGAAATTCCTTGAAGTATTCCTGGATCTGCCCTACTTCAATCATGCTGCTGTTCTTTTGTGCAATCTCGACGATCTGCCGGAGATGTTTCAGCATTTCTTCGGAATTTATGGTTGCTTCACTCATTTGTATGCCTCCATCTTTTCAAAGTCAACTTGCATTATAAGAGAGTCAAAAAAGAGAATGTTTTTCTTCACCATAGGGCAAAGGAAAACATACCAAGTCTAAATATATCAAACTTGTTTGTAAAATTCAAGGGTTTGTGTCAAATTTTTCTTAAACCGTGTAACAGTTCAGCCTTGCGGCTGGACTGAAGAAAAAGTTATGGTAAAAACGCTGAAATTTTTTTGTGGTTTCTTTC
>CANREH010000075.1 GCA_947629585.1 uncultured Lachnospiraceae bacterium
TGATCAAATTCTGCAAGAATTTGATTGCCTGCGCACCCGCCATTTGCGCAGCAAATTTCATTGCGGGTGCTCCTCTTATTCCTCTTCTTAACTCCCAAATCTTTCTTCCTGCCTTCTTCCAAAAAGAGCTCATCTAACGGCAGTACCATATCCATTTTTTCCAGTTCTTTCCTGTACTCTTTCCCCGTGGTAAGCAGATAGATCCTGGTGGTCTCCACGCTGCTGTGGCCCATGACGCTGGCAAGTTCCGCCAAGTCTTTCTTTTCCTTGTAAAAGCACTGTGCAAAGAGGTGGCGCAGGTTATGCGGGAATACTTTTTCCGGGTTGACCCTGGCTCCCTTGCAGAGATTTTTCATCTCCCTCCAGACATTGCTGCGGTTGACGGCATTCCCGGAACGTGTCCGGAACACAAGCCCCGTCTCAATCCCTTTCTGCTCTGCATACCAGAGAAGCTGTCCCTGCAGCTCCGGCGGCAGGAGGATTTCCCGCACCTTCCCCTTGCAGTAAATCACCACGGTTCCTTTCCGGACGGCCTCTACTGTCAGGAAGGAAAGCTCCGACACCCGCATTCCGGTGGCGGCAAGTGTTTCCAGCAGGAAATACAGCCGGATTTTTCCTTTCTTCTTTGCTTCTTTTAACAGACGTTTGTATTCTTCCTTGCTTAAGTATTTATTGTCCGGGTAAAACATGGGTTTCTGCACTTTATAAGTTTTTACTCTCAATTCATACCATCCCTGGTATTCCAGAAACTGGTTGATATCCATCAGCATGGAATTAATGCTGGAAACCTTATAGTTTCTGGACTGCATCAAGCTTTCCTTATAAGAACGCACCCGTTTTTTATCAAGCTCCTGTCCATTGGCATATGCCATGAACTTCCGGATATTTCGGATATATTTTTCTACGGTGGCTTTGCTTTTTTCTCCTTCCACCAGATAAATTTTATAGTTCTTTATCCTGTTTTCCGTAATGACACAGTTCCCATTTTCCATTATATTTCTGTCTTTTTCCATAACCTTGTTCTGCGAAAGGCGGCGAAGAAATTTCCTATGAAATGAAAAACTGCCTTTCGCTTTCCCCTTTCTTTAAAATCTCTGATAAACAAAAGACTGCCACACAAACGCTAACGTAAGTACAGCAGCCTTAATCTGTTACAAGTTATTAAGTTCTTCTATTATTTCGTATACAGGGTATAACTGTCATACACCTTATCATCTGTGGACGGATGGCTGAATTCTTCCGTACACTCAGCGTCTTTATAATAGGTAATATCTCCTGCAATATAAAGCGGCATTGTCTCCGGCAGGGTATATGTCTGCTTTGTTTCTTCTGTTGTCCCCGGTTTGGAAATAACGGTAACAGTCCTGGTTTTTTCTGCGCCGATGACTGTCTTTACAGCCTCCGGCACCAGCTCTTTCCCATTTTCATTATAGGAAAAAACCTCTTTGCTGGTTATTTTAAAATCCGGGATTTCCTCATCTAAAACAATGCTATGCTCATATTCCAGCAATAACCCTGTTTCTTTATCTACCACGATTGTTTTTAAAATCGTTCCCCGCGAAATTCCTATGCTTTCTCTCTGTTCCTGTTCTGTGGCTTTCGCAATATCCGTCTCCGTAGAAATTTTATAGGTGTTTTCCTCTGCGGAAACATCCGTAACCGTCTCATTGGAAAATACGTCATACGGATAGGATACGCTACCGGAAGTCACCGGCGTATCCGCATAAATGGAAATAAACCCTTTTTCATTGTAGAAATATCTTAAGTTTCCTTTCCACACCTGCTGAATCCCGGAACTGGAAACAGCGGTTACAATTTCCCCGCCTGGATCAACGGAAGCCATTTTTTCCGATACAAAATTCCCCGTCTGATCTGTTATGGCAACAGAAGAATACGTTCCCTTCCTAAGATTTTTATAAATCTCGTTTGCTTCTTTAATTTCCTGCAGGGAAGGATATACCCTTACTTCCTTCGCTGCCGTGACGGTTCCGAGGGATGCCGTAATCGTTGCTACCCCGACGGACTTTGCCTTTACTTTTCCTTTTTTTGTAACGCTCAAAACCCCGGTATCAGAGCTTTTCCAGACGATTTTCCCCTTGCCCTTTGTTTTTGTTTTGAACACATAGGCGGCGCCGTCCTCTAAAATATCGGTGCTTTTGGAAAAGGAAAGCGCCTTTTTTGCTTTTGCTTCCGCCTGCGGGGAGGAAATAAGGCAGGATACTGCCAGGGCGCACAGTGCCAATGCTGCCATGCTGTATTTTTTCATGGAAAATATCTCCTTTCTTTCTTGTGGTTTTCTTTGTTTCTTAGTATAATCCTTATATCGGCTCATTTTAATACAGATTTGTGTCTGCGCTGTGTCATAAACAGCAAAAATAAGAAGGAGTAAAACTTATGAAATACCACGACGCATTATTTTTTGATATTGACGGAACTATTATCAGTGACAGGACGCACACCATTCCCGAAAGCGCCGTAACAGCGATTGAAACGGCGGGGAATAACGGCTGCCTGACCTTTATCAATACCGGACGCACCTATTTCTTTGTCCCGAATATTTTAAAAACAGTACGGTTTGACGGCTTTTTATGCGGCTGCGGAACCCATATCATCAGCCGCGGCCAAACTCTGTACCATCGCACGATTCCCCATCCAGAATCCCTGGAAATCATTCAAAAGCTGCAGGAATGTACGATTGAAGGCGTTCTGGAAGGAGAATGCTTCAACTATTTCAGCCGTAAAAAATCCCGTTTTGAGCAGATTAACCAGATCCGCGATTCTTTTCTTGGAAACGTGGAAGGGCGCGCCCATTTCTTTGACGATCCGGATATCCGCGCGGATAAATTTGTCATCTGGACAGATGAAAAAAGCGATACAGAAACCTTCTTAGCTTTCGCAAGAGGGAAAAATTATGACATTATTGACCGCCGTTTCGGTTTTTATGAAATCGTGCCGGAAGGCCACTCCAAAGCGACTGCCATTTCCTATATTTTAGATCAGTTCGGGCTTACGAAGGAACACGCCTATGTCTTCGGCGACAGCGCCAATGATCTCCCTATGTTTACGTGTGTTGAAAATGCAATCGCTATGGGGGAATATGATCCGGTATTAAAGCCCTACACTTCTTTTGTCACAAAGACGGTGGAAGAAGACGGGATTTTTTACGCCTTAAAGCATTTCGGATTCATTTAGCCTTCTCTCTTACATCTACGTGAAAAACAGCCCGACATATACCGGGCTGCTTTTTATGCAATTAAATACTTCTCCATTTCTTTTACGGCCTGCTCTTCGTCGCTGCCTTCCGCAATAATGGCAAGCTTCATTCCGCTGTTCAATTTAAACGCCATCATTCCCATAATGCTTTTTGCATTAATCTTTCTTGCATCATCCTCCAGATATACCTTGCTCTCATAGCTGCACGCAATCTGTACCAGCCTGGCAACCGGGTTTTCCTTTTTCTGGATATTTTTTCCTACTGTAATGTATTCTTTCATAGTTCGTACCATACCTCAGGCCTGACGTTATTACCTGCGGCTTTTTCCTTTCTTTCCCCTGCTTTCCATCAATGGCATGTCCCCTCATCTTTGTATCCATACCATCCCGACTTTTCCTACTATATACCTAACAGTGGAAAATTGCAAGCCATTTTTACACCATTTCCTCTAATTTTTCACGGATTGCCTTAATAAACCCTTCGCTTGATAACGGTGTTGGATTTTCCAGTGTAGTAATCAGCGCAAGATCCTTTGTCATTTTTCCTGATTCAATGGTCTGGATGCACGCCTGCTCCAATTTATCCGCAAAAGAGGACAGCTCCGGAAGGTTATCTAACTCCCCGCGCTTTCTGAGCGCCCCTGTCCATGCAAAAATGGTCGCTACGGAATTGGTCGAGGTTTCCTCTCCCTTTAAATGCTTGTAATAATGCCTCTGGACAGTTCCGTGGGCAGCTTCATATTCATAATATCCCTGTGGGGAAACAAGAACGGACGTCATCATGGCTAAAGAACCAAACGCCGAAGATACCATGTCGCTCATAACGTCGCCGTCATAATTCTTGCACGCCCAGATATAGCCGCCCTCGGATTTCATAACGCGCGCTACGGCATCATCGATCAGGGTGTAGAAATATTCGATCCCTGCCGCGTCAAACTTTTCTTTATATTCCTTTTCAAAAATTTCCTGGAAAATATCCTTAAAGGTATGGTCATATTTCTTGGAAATGGTGTCTTTCGTTGCAAACCAGAGATCCTGCTTTGTATCCAGCGCATAATTAAAGCAGCTCTTTGCAAAGCTCTCAATCGAACCATTTAAGTTGTGCATTCCCTGCACAATCCCCGGCTCCTTAAAATCATGGATCAGCTCACGGATCTGGGTGCCGTCCTCTCCCGTAAATACAATCTCCGCCTTTCCTGCTCCCGGAATTTTTACCTCAGAGCCTTTATAGACGTCGCCATAGGCATGTCTCGCAATGGTGATCGGTTTTTTCCAGTTCCTGACGCACGGCTCAATCCCCTTAACCACAATCGGGGCGCGGAAAACCGTACCGTCCAGAATCGCACGGATGGTCCCATTCGGGCTTTTCCACATCTGCTTTAAGTGATACTCTGTCATACGGGCGGCATTCGGGGTAATCGTCGCGCACTTCACGGCAACGCCATATTTTTTCGTAGCCTCCGCGGAATCAAATGTAACCTGATCGTCCGTTTCATTGCGGTGTTCCAATCCAAGATCATAATACTCCGTCTTTAAATCAATAAACGGGAGCAGCAGTTCCTCTTTAATCATCTTCCAGAGGATTCTCGTCATCTCATCTCCATCCATCTCTACCAAAGGGGTTGTCATTTTAATCTTTTCCATACCAAAGTACCTCCATTTTTTTTCAAAATCGCTTCATGCTTTACCTTAAAAAAACCACAGGTGAAGAAATTCCCGCCTGTGGGATTAATGACATTGCTATTCTACAACACAATGCGGACGATTGCAAGTTTAATTTGACTAATCTGCAAAAGCATTGTATACTGTGATCCATCACAGTAAAGGAGTTCATTTATGTCTTTTCATTATATAAAAAAAGCGATTACACCGCAGGAGCTTTTAGAGCACTATGCCCTTCCGAAAGAGCTCCGGGAACTGAAAAAACAGCGCGACCGCGAAATCCGGGACGTTATCAAAGGGGACAGCGATAAATTTCTTGTCATTATCGGGCCATGCTCGGCGGACAATGAATCCTCGGTCTGCGACTATGTGAGCCGTCTTGCCAAAGTGCAGGAGAAGGTAAAAGACAGCTTGATTTTAATCCCCCGCATTTATACCAACAAGCCCCGCACCACCGGCGAAGGCTATAAAGGGATGCTTCACCAGCCCGATCCGGAAAAGGCTCCGGATCTTTTGGAGGGCTTAATTGCCATACGGAAAATGCATCTGCGCGCTATTAAGGAAACGTATTTGTTCGCTGCGGATGAAATGCTTTACCCGGAAAATCTTCCTTATATGGAAGATCTTCTCTCCTATGTCGCTGTCGGCGCGCGCTCTGTCGAAGACCAGCAGCACCGCCTTGCCATCAGCGGCATGGACATTCCGGCGGGCATGAAAAACCCGACCAGCGGCGATTTTTCCGTCATGCTCAATTCCTGCATTGCCGCCCAGGGAGGGCATACCTTCTTCTTTCGCGGCTGGGAAGTCAAAACGGACGGAAACCCTTATACCCATACGATTTTACGCGGCGCGGTCAATAAACATGGACAGTGCATTCCGAATTACCACTATGAGGATCTGCAGATCCTGATGGAAAAATACAGCCAGCTAAATTTAAAGAACCCTGCCACGATTATCGATGCCAACCATTCCAATTCCAACAAGCGGTATGACCAGCAGCCAAGAATTGTGCATGAAATCTTAAATAACCGCCTGCATGATAAGGATATCCAAAAGCTGGTAAAGGGCGTCATGATTGAGAGTTATATTGAGCCCGGCAATCAGGGCATCCACGGACATGTTTACGGAAAATCCATTACGGACGCCTGTCTGGGATGGGAAGAATCCGAAAAACTAATTGATCTGATTGCAGAACACATCTAAACCATGAAATGAAGAATCCAGCGAAGCAGCGGCGGATTGAAACACGCCTCGAAAAAACAGCCGAGGAACAAAAGCATGACCTCCAGGCAGAAAAGGCCGATCCTTCCGGCAAAACGCCGCCGTTTCTCTTCTTTCCAGCCAAGCCCCTGCCTGACGAAAAGAAAGATAAGCGGAAGATAACATAAGATCTGCGGGAAAAACCCGGCGGTGAACACCACCGTTCCGCTGACCCCGTACTGGCAGCAGGAAACAAACAGGAAGCAGCCTCCCGCTGCCCCTGCAAATCCTGCCAGAAAATATAAAAACGGCAGCCCCATAGCCGTCATCAGCAGAAACAGCAGGAAAACTGCCTGCTTTAACCGTTGCCAAAACAGAAACATGAATAAAGAGGCCCTGGAATACAGCCCGGCATCTAATGAGTTCAGCAGGCCCTTCTGCATAACATCAAATTCATCCAGAAGATATCCACGCAGAAAAAACGCCGCTAAAATTCCTGCCGCCATCCCTGTTGAAAATAACAAAAACAGCATTTTTCCAATCCGTTGTCCCATACGTGAACCCTCCTGCCTGCCATCGATATTCCTTACAGTATATGTCTCGAAGGAATCCCTCATGACAGCAGGAAGGAGAATTTAAAAATTTATAACAAAGCCTCTTTTATCTTTGGCTCAGTTTATCCTTGACAGCAAGCACCGCAACAATGGTTTTGCTGTCTGTAATCTCTCCTGCATAAATCATCTTTTCCAGCTCCGGGATGGAGTGTCTTTCCACCGTCAGGATTTCATTCTCATCCAGATGCTGTTTTGACGGGATCAGCTCCGTCGTGTAGTAAATGCCTATTTTTTCATTACAGAAAGCAACCGTCGTATTGATATCCACCAAATGCTCGACATGGTCGGAACGGTATCCTGTTTCCTCTTCCAGCTCCCTTGTCGCCGCTGTTTTCATATCTTCGCCGGGATTAATGCCGCCTGCTGGGATTTCCAGCGTATAACGCTCTAGGGCATTCCTGTACTGGCGCACCATAATCAGGTTCCCATTTTCATCAACAGGGACAATCGCCGCCGCCCCCTTATGGTTGACAAAATCCCATTTTTCCGTATTTCCGTTCGGGATCTGCATAGTATCCACATAATATTCAATAATTGTTCCTTTTGAAACCAAATCCCGTTTTAATCTTTTATAATCCATACCCTTACTCCTTCTATCTTACATATTCGTTGCTTTTTTATAACATTCATCCGCCGCTTTTATAACCGCGCTGCGGAAACCGCACTCCTCTAAAGCGGACACCGCCGCAATGGTAGTCCCGCCCGGGGAGCATACATCGTCTTTCAGCTTTCCCGGATGCTGCCCCGTCTCCAATACCATCTTCGCAGATCCGAGGACAGTCTGTGCCGCAAAAGTATACGCCTTATTCCTCGGAATCCCGTATTTTACCGCACTGTCAGCCAGCGCTTCAATAAACATATAAACATATGCCGGGGAACTGCCGCTTGCGCAGACAACGGCATTCATCAGGCGTTCTTCCACAATTTCGTATTTTCCGAAAGCGCCGAAGAAATCCAATACCTCTTTCTTTTCTTCTTCGGAAAAAGCGTCCTCGGAAAAAGAAATCCCGGTCATGCCCTCTCCTACTAAAGCTGGCGTATTCGGCATTGTCCTGACCACCTTAGCCTCGGTTGCAAGCGTCTCCTTCAAAGAGCTTATAGTAACTCCCGGCAGAATGGAAATCACTACCTGATCTTGTTTGATCTCTCCTCTTATCTCCTCTGCCACCTGGGAAAGATACTGCGGCTTTACTGCAAGAATGATATATTTTACCGCTTTTAGCATTTCTTTTTTATCTGTATAAAAATCTACTCCGGTTTCTTTCTTTACATCCTCCATACGGGAAACTGCCACATCCGTAAACGTCAGCTCTGACGGCTGTTTATACCTGAGCGCACCTTTTAACATGGCATAACCCATATTTCCCATTCCGATAAATCCAATTTTATCCATAGATAGACTCCTTATTACTTATTATATAGTTCCCAGTAATTTTTCCACACTGACTAACTTCACACAGAGCGCAAACAGCTCCGCTGCCTGCTCCATTTCTTCCAGTGATGGAAAGGATGGCGCAATACGGATATTGCTGTCCTTCGGGTCCTTTCCATATGGGAAAGTCGCACCTGCGTTCGTAAGAACCACTCCTGCTTCTTTGCACTTTGCCACAATCGCTTTTGCACAGCCTTCCATAGAATCAAAGGAAATGAAATAGCCGCCTTTTGGGGAAATCCAGCTTCCAATTTCCAGTCCCCCAAGCTCTTTTTCTAAAATATGCAAAGTTGCCTCAAACTTAGGGCGCATGAAATCTGCGTGTTTCTTCATATGCGCTTTTAATCCATTCAGATCTTTAAAATATCTTGCATGGCGGAGCTGGTTGATCTTATCATAGCCGATGGTCTGCACAGTAATGATTTTGCGCACAAAATCAAGGTTTGCCTTAGAAGCTGCCAGGGCTGAAATGCCTGCGCCGGAAAAAGAAACCTTCGATGTGGAAGCAAACTCATAAACAAGATCCGGATTGCCCGCCTTCTCGCATTCTGAAATAATATCCGCTAACGGCTCTGTTTCCTCATACAGATCATGGATCACATACGCATTATCCCAGAAAATACGGAAATCCTCCGCTGCCGGCTTCAGTGCGGCAAACCGTTTCACAGTCTCTTCCGAATATGTAATTCCCTGCGGATTGGAATACTTCGGCACGCACCAGATCCCCTTGACTGCCGGATCAGAAGATACCAGTTCTTCCACCATATCCATATCCGGCCCCGTCATTGTCATCGGAATCACAATCATCTCGATCCCAAACTGTTCTGTAATGGCAAAGTGGCGGTCATATCCCGGTGCTGGGCAAAGGAATTTGACCTTATCCAGCTTACACCACGGGGTGCTCCCAAGAACACCGTGGAGCATGGAACGTGCAACCGTATCATACATAATATTCAAACTTGCATTGCCGTAGACAATCACATGCTCCGGTTTGGTTCCCATCATATCCGCCATCAGTCTCTTTGCTTCCGGGATACCATCCAGCCCGCCATAATTTCGGCAGTCCAACCCATCCTCTGCAATTAACTCTGAACTGCTGTTAAGCGTATCCAACAGCGGCATAGACAGATTAAGCTGGCCTGTTCCCGGCTTTCCCCTGGACATATCTAACTTTAATCCCTTCGCCTTTGCTTCCTCATATTCCTTATTTAACTGTTCTCTCAGCTCCGTTAATTCCTCATGGCTCATCTGTGTATATGCTTTCATCTCAAATCCTCATTTCTGCGCTGCCTTTTTATTTCAGGACATGGCTGGCGCGCTTAACCATATCTTATAACTGATTTTTAAAAAAACCCATACCCATCAGAAGTCTCCCTCTGATGGAATACAGGTTCTTATTCGTACCTAATTAAATCATATTCCTATTTTGCATAATCTGTCACTCTGGATTCCCGAATTACATTTACCTTAATCTGTCCCGGGTATTCCAAATCTGCCTCAATCTGTTTGGAAATATCCCTTGCAAGGAGTACCATATCGGAATCGCTAATCTGTTCTGGTATTACCATCACGCGAACTTCCCTGCCCGCCTGGATAGCAAAGGACTTATCTACCCCTTTAAAGCTGTTTGTAATATCTTCTAACTGTTTCAGTCTGTTAGTATAAGTCTCCAAAGTCTCGCGTCTTGCGCCTGGACGGGCAGCGGAAATTGCGTCTGCCGCCTGTACAATACATGCAATCAAAGACTCTGGCTCGACATCCCCATGATGCGCTTCTACTGCATTGATAATCAACGGCGATTCTTTATACTTCCGGCATAAATCAACGCCGATCTGGATATGGGAGCCTTCCATTTCACGATCGATAGATTTACCGATATCATGCAACAGCCCGGCTCTTTTTGCCTGACGGACATCCACGCCGATTTCACCGGCTAAAAGCCCGGATAGATGAGCTACTTCAATGGAATGCTTCAGTGCATTCTGCCCGTAACTGGTACGGAACTTCATGCGTCCAAGCAGTCTTAAGAGCTCCGGATGGATACCATGCACACCGACTTCGAGAGCTGCTGATTCTCCTTCTTCCCGAATCATCACTTCGACTTCCTTCTGTGCTTTCTCCACCATCTCTTCAATCCTGGCCGGATGGATACGTCCATCTACTATCAATTTTTCCAATGCAATCCTTGCCACTTCCCTGCGGATTGCATCAAACCCTGATAAAATTACTGCTTCCGGTGTATCATCAATAATTAAATCAACACCTGTGAGAGTCTCAAGGGTACGGATATTCCTTCCTTCCCTACCAATGATCCTTCCTTTCATTTCATCATTTGGAAGCTGAACAACGGAAATCGTCGCTTCGGCTACATGATCGGCAGCACACCTTTGAATCGCTGTCACTATGTATTCCTTAGCTTTCTTATCCGCTTCCTCTTTGGCTCTGTTTTCAAGCTCCTTCACTAACTTTGCAGTTTCATGCTTCACTTCATCTTCCACAGTTTTTAAAAGATAATCTTTTGCTTGTTCGGAGGTAAATCCAGAAATCCGCTCTAACTCTGCCATTTCTCTCTCATGGACAGAACCGATTTCTTCACGGAGCTTGTCTAACTCAGCTTCTTTCGCTGCAAGCTTCGATTCCCGTTTTTCCAGTGCTTCTGTCTTTCTGTCCAGTGTCTCTTCCTTTGACAGTACCCTTTTTTCGTATTTCTGAACTTCAGACCGCCGTTCCCTGACTTCTTTTTCCAACTCATTCTTCGTCTTAATAGACTCTTCCTTCGCTTCAAGAAGTGCTTCCTTTTTCTTGGTTTCGGCAGTTTTCAATGCCTGATCTATGATTTCTCTTGCCTTTTCCTCAGCGCTTCCCACCTTAGATTCATAATTCTTAATCCTGGATGAAATCGCCAGATTCCATGCAACCGCAGATGTAATGGCAATAACGACTATCACAAAAACAACAATCAGAACTACCTTGAGCACAGGCACACCTCCTTATTTAATTTTCATTGTACAGACATACAACGTTTTAATTTTATACTCTTTTTAAAACGATGTCAAGTCTTAAGAGGTGTATTAATTTATTTCTTGGTAACAGTTCAGCCATGTCAAACGAATATCGTCAATCATAAACCCTTTTCGGTACAGATACGCATTGATTTTCTGTTTTTCTTCCCAGGTAAGGTCCTCTATATTTTTCCCATTTAATTTTTTCTGTAAAGCACAGACAAGTGCCGTACTGTCCTGCCAGCCCTCTTCTTCCATAATACGGCATACGGCTCCTTCGGAAATTCCTTTTTCTTTTAATTTCAGAAGAATCATACGTTTACTTTTTGTCTTTCTGTTTCCCGCCAGATAAGAAGCAATCAGCCTTTCCTCGTCAAGATAACGGTGTTCTTTCAGATAATGAACCGTATCATTTATAATCTCCGCCGGGAACTGTTTCTGCTCCAGTTTTTTCCTGATTTCCAATTCAGAATAATCTCTTCCTGACAGCAGACGGAATGCGGCATCCTTCGCTTTTGGAAGTAAATTATCTGCACAAGGCTCCTCTTTCATATAACCTTTTCCTAACCTTCTCCCTAAACGCCCTTTTCTCCTTCCCCAGCCTGGTTTTCCGGCTGCGGCAGCTCCTGCCCTTCCTTAAGCAGGCCAAAACGCTCTCTCACAAGATAATCCACTTCATTGAAGACCTCCGGATGGTCCCTTAAATACTGCTTCGCATTCTCGCGTCCCTGGCCGATCTTTTCATTCTTGTATGCATACCAAGCGCCGCTCTTTACCACAATTCCTTCATTGGCGGCAATATCCAAAATATCGCCTTCTCTTGAAATTCCCTGCCCAAACATAATATCAAACTCTGCTTCCCTGAAAGGCGGGGCAACCTTATTCTTCACTACCTTAATCTTGGTATGGCTTCCGACAACTTCGTCCCCCTGCTTCAATGATTGGACACGGCGCACATCTAGGCGGACGGAAGAATAAAACTTCAATGCGCGCCCTCCTGTCGTTGTCTCCGGATTTCCAAACATGACGCCGACCTTCTCACGGAGCTGGTTAATGAAAATAATAATACAATTTGTCTTGCTGACAACGGCTGTCAGCTTGCGGAGAGCCTGGGACATCAGACGCGCCTGCAGCCCCACATGGCTGTCTCCCATATCGCCGTCAATCTCCGCCTTCGGCACAAGCGCCGCTACGGAGTCAACAATAATGATATCAACAGCGCCAGAACGCACCATCATCTCGATAATCTCAAGCGCCTGCTCCCCATTGTCCGGCTGTGAGATATAAAGATTGTCGATATCCACCCCGATATTCTTCGCATAAACCGGGTCCAGGGCATGTTCTGCGTCAATAAATCCCGCAATGCCGCCCCTTTTCTGCACTTCTGCCACCATATGCAGAGCCACTGTTGTCTTACCACTGGACTCCGGGCCATAGATCTCCACAATTCTCCCCTTCGGGACTCCTCCGAGCCCCAATGCAATATCCAGGCTGATAGAGCCTGTCGGAACTGTCTCAATGCTCATATTGGCGCTGGTATCCCCCAGCTTCATGACAGAACCCTTCCCATACTGCTTTTCAATCTGAACCAGCGCTGACTCCAGCGCTTTCAATTTATCTTCTCTTGCCATAGTTTCCTCTCTTTCTTTTTAAAACAGCTATAATATGTATCAGTCAAAAAGAACACCTGTTCGCTTTTTTGATATCTTATCTCATTTTTACGGCTTTGTCAAGAACAAAAAACACCCCTATGAAATTCTTTCCAATATTTCACTATGCTCGGCGACTACCCGCTTCACCATAACCATATCCTCTTTTAATTCTTTGATATCCTCACCGTAAGATCTATAATCTTTGTCTATTGGAATCACGAAATCATACAATGTCTGTAACTGAGGACGAAATTCATGCTCCATGCACATTTTAATTCCGAGGATTTCCGATTTCATTTCTTTAATTTGCTTTTCTGCCTCGTCCAGACGCTGTTCCACCTCGTTTAAACGTTCTTCCATCTCGTCCAAACGTTGTTCCACTTCGTCTAAACGTTGTTCCACTCTGTCTAAGCGCTGTTCTACCTTATCCAAACGTTGTTCCACTCTGTCCAGGCGCTGTTCCATCTCATCGAACCGCTTGTCCATTTTCGATTCCAATTTGTTAAATTTTTCATCGATTTTGTTACTTAATTGTCCTATTTCGGCATGAATTAAGCCTGTTAATGCTTGTAAAAGCATATCATCTCTATTATCTGCCATTTTATTCCTCCTTTATATTGATTTGTTTGATTTGTAAAGCATAGATTTTGAATTATCAGAAAAATGAGATCTGCTTTAGCAGACAGATTATTGAAATAAAGAACTGCTCACAGGGACACCTGAATGACTCTCCTGTGAAACAAAAAATATGCTTTCAGTGAAACTATACCATAAAAAATTGGAAAATGCAAGAAAAATTTTTATATTCTGCAATTAGTCGGTAACAGTTCAGCCAGCAGACGGATTCAGAGGAAAATTGTGCTTGCACAAATTTTCCTCTGGGTTCGGCTGCTGAGGGAGCGTGGCATATGTCAAAAGACTAATTGCAGTTTATATCCTTAGAAAATATATTAAAATGCGCTGGTCGGCAGCTTTACTTCCACTTTGTATCCCTTAGCTTCCAAAGCCCTCACAATTTGTTTTTTATGTTTTGTGCCAAAAGCTTCCATTGTGATTGCAAGCTCTACGGCGCTGTTACGGTTAATGCTGACAAACTGATTATGTTCCAGTTTAATGATATTGCCCTGGTTTTCCGCAATGATCTGCGCCACATGCAGCAGTTCTCCCGGACGGTCAGGAAGATGGATTGATACTGTAAATACCCTGTCTTTCTGAATCAGCCCGTGCTGTACAACGGAAGCTACGGTAATGACATCCATATTTCCGCCGCTTAATACGGCGGCCACCCGTTTATTCCTGCATTTCAGGTGCTTTGTCGCAGCGGCAGCCAAAAGCCCGGAATTTTCCACAATCATTTTATGGTTTTCAATCATATCCAGAAATGCCAGTGTCAGCTCTTCGTCCTTTACCGTAATAATATCATCCAGATTTTTCTGCAGATATGGGAAAATTTTCGTTCCCGGCGTTTTCACTGCCGTACCGTCGGCAATCGTATCCACCTTTGGCAGAGAAGTCACTTTTCCCGCTTTTAACGATTCCTGCATACAATTTGCCCCTGCCGGTTCTACGCCAATCACCGTAATATTCGGGTTTAAAAGCTTCGCCAGCGTGGAAACACCAGCGGCAAGCCCGCCGCCGCCAATCGGCACTAAAATCACGTCTACCGTCGGCAGATCTTTAAAAATCTCCATAGCAATCGTTCCCTGCCCGGTCGCTACCGTTTCATCGTCAAACGGATGGATAAAGGTATAGCCTTTTTCTTTTGCAAGCTTTAAGGCATACTCACAGGATTCATCATAAACGCCTCCATATAATATCACCTCTGCACCGTAAGCTTTGGTACGGTTAATTTTAATCAGGGGCGTTGTAGTCGGCATAACAATTACCGCCTTGACGCCATAAAGCTTTGCCGCATAGGCAACGCCCTGGGCATGGTTTCCTGCCGAAGCCGTGATTAATCCTTTATTCCTCTCCTCGTCTGATAACGTGCTGATTTTATAATAAGCCCCACGCACTTTATAAGCCCCGGTATACTGCATATTCTCCGGCTTTAGATATACTTTGTTGCCGCTTTGCTGGGAAAAATACTCACTGTACATCAGCTCTGTGCGGTTAATTACTTTTTTTACAACCTCGGTTGCTTCTTCAAATTTGTCTAATGTCAACATCTTGGATATCTCCTTTTCTATATTTGTAACAGTTCAGCCATGCGGCAAAAATAAGAAAATTGAACTGTCAATCACTTTCTTCGGCAAACAATGCGTCCACAAAATCATCGGCATTAAATTTCTGCAAATCATCAATTTTCTCGCCAATACCGATATATTTTACCGGAATCCCAAGCTCTGACTGGACGGCAATCGCAATTCCTCCTTTTGCCGTTCCATCCATTTTTGTCAGAATCACCCCGGTAATTTTCGCCACTTCACTAAATTCCTTTGCCTGCACTAAGGCGTTCTGCCCCGTTGTGCCATCAAGCACCACAAAGTTCTCCCGGTAAGCATCCGGATATTCCCTGGAAATTACCCGGTCTATCTTTTTGAGTTCTTCCATCAGGTTCTTTTTATTATGGAGCCGCCCTGCGGTATCGCATAAAAGCACGTCCGTATTCCTTGCCTTTGCTGCCGTTACCGCGTCAAAAATAACTGCCGCCGGATCGGAGCCTTCCTTCTGTGCAATAATTTCCACGCCCGCCCGGTTAGACCATTCGGTAAGCTGCTCAATCGCCGCCGCGCGGAATGTATCTGCTGCCGCCATCAGCACTTTCTTTTTCTTTGCCTTTAACTGCCCTGCCAGCTTTCCGACCGAGGTGGTCTTTCCTACCCCGTTCACGCCGATCAGCAGGACAACGGATTTCTTTTTCTCAAATTCATAGGCATTTTCCCCCACCTGCATCTGCGCTTTAATGCTGTCAATCAAAAGCTGACGGCATTCCATCGGCTCTTTGATTTTTCTTTCCTTTACCTTTTCCCGCAAATCGTCCAGAATCTTAGTGGTTGTACTGACGCCGATATCCGCCATGACAAGGATTTCTTCCAGTTCCTCATAAAAATCCTCATCGATATTGGAAAATCCGTGAAATACTCCGTTAATGCCGGAAAGGATCTGTTTCCTTGTCTTGGAAAGCCCGGATACCAGGCGCTTGAAAAAGCCCTTCTTTTCCTTTGGCTTTTCCTCTTCCACAGGCTGAGCTCCTTCTAATAACGTTTCCAGGGCTTTCCCTGTTTCCTCCAAAGCGTTGTCCAAAGCTTCTCCTGGAACTTCTCTGCCAGCTTCCTCATCCAAGCCTTCCTTCGGGGCTTCTTCCTCTAAGTCTCTTTCCAAAGCTTCTTCCAGAATTTCCCCGCCGACTTCCTTATCCAAGTCTTCCTTCGGAACTTCTTCTAAATCTCTGTCCCAAGCTTCTTTCTGAGCTTCTCCGCTGTCTTCCTGCATATCCGTAAACACATCAGCCCCTTTACTTTCCTCCTCCGGGGCCACGATTCCGCCCTCCTGCTCCAAAGCCTGCTCCTGTTCATCCTTCTTTCTGCCAAACAGCTTTCCAAAAAAACCCTTTGCCATCACTCTTCCCTCCTAACCTTATGTCAGCTTTTCCTCAACTAAATTCACGGAAACCAGGGCGGAAATGCCTTTTTCCTGCATGGTAATGCCATACAGCACATCCGCCGCTGTCATGGTTCCCC
>CANREH010000076.1 GCA_947629585.1 uncultured Lachnospiraceae bacterium
TGCGCGGCGGCTGCTAATACCTGCGTAATGCTGGAGGGCGAAAGCATGTCGTCAGAAGAAGTTGATTTTGTCTTAGATCGCCCGTTTTTGTTTGCCGTTACCGGGAAGGACGGGCTGCCTTTCTTTGTCGGGATCGTCAACGAGCCATAGTAAGAGGGCTGGATAAGAAGAGCGGATCATGAAAAACAGTTGAAGCAGGCAGCTCTTTGTGGTATGATCATTTCATAAAATTTATGTGCTTTTTGTATCTTAAAAATAGAAAAATAGGAATTTTGAAGGATCATGACAAAGGGAGGAAAAACAGGATGCAGCCGGTTACAGAAGAGCAGATCCGGGCGATGGCAGTCAATGCCGCGGCTCTTGCAAATGCCAGAAAGATTTCGCAGAAAGGCGGCTTTCTGCGCCTGGAGCGTTCCGAGGATGATACTTTTTATATGGGGGAATGCAGCGGCAGCGGAAAGAGCAATTATATTACTTCTGCGGATTTTATAGAGCCGGGAAACATTGTGTGCCGATGTTCCTGCCCGAGCAGGCAGTTTCCATGCAAACATGGGCTTGCCCTGCTGTTTGAGATTTCAGCCGGAAAGAATTTTGAAATCTGTGAGATTCCGGAGGATATTCAGAAAAAGCGGGAGAAAAAGCTGGCAAGGAATCAAAAAGCGGGGAAACAGGCAGAAGGAGAATTGTCTCCGGAAATGGCGGAAAAGAAAAAGGCATCGGCGGCTAAGAGTGCGAAAGCCGCAAAGACAAAGAAAATAAAAAAACAGATGGAAGGGCTTTCCCTGACGGAAACGCTGGTGCGGGATCTGGTGCGGGCAGGGCTTGGAACGATGGGAGGGACTGCTTTAAAGACATATGAGCAGCTTGCGAAGCAGCTCGGCGATTATTACCTTCCGGGGCCGCAGAGACTGTTAAACGGGCTGATATTGGAAATTGCGGCATTTCAGAGAGATCAGCGGGAGGAGCATTATGAAAATGCCATTGATATTCTGAAAAAGCTCTGGACGCTGGTGAAGAAGTCCCGTCAGTATTTGGAAAAAAAGCTTGCGGAAAATGATGTGGATCAGGATGACAATCGGCTCTATGAGGAGCTTGGCGGCATCTGGAAATTGACGGAATTAGAAGCCATCGGCAGAGGGAAAACAAATCTCAGCCTCATGCAGCTTTCTTTCTGGGTTGCTTACGATATGGCGGGGAAAGAGTACATAGATACCGGATGCTGGGCGGATTTAAGTACCGGAGAAATCTTTATGACATATAACTACCGCCCGGTAAAGGCGTTAAAATATATAAAAGAAGAAGATACGGTTTTTCATGTGGCACAGGTGGCAAAAGCGTTCACTTATCCGGGAGAGGGGAACCTGCGCATCCGCTGGGATCAGGCGCAGATCCGGCAGACAGAGCTTTCCGATCTGCAAAAGCTTCGATCTTTGGCGGTAAAAGAGCTTGCACCGGAAGTTAAAAATGTGAAAAATAGATTAAAAAATGCACTTGCCGATCCGATGCTGTTAAAATTGATTTCTTTTGAGCGGATTGGGATTGCAGGGGAGGATTATTTTCTTGAAACTCTGAGCGGGGAGACGATAGTGCTTGGAGATGTGCCGGGCATGGAAGCGACGGCAGAGAGGATAGGACTTCTGCCGGACAGCAGCCTGTTAAAAGGGCAGACGCTTTTAGGGGCTTTTTATTATGATAAAAAGACGGCAAGGATCAAACTGCAGCCGTTAAGCATTGTGACAGAGGAAACTGTGGTGCGTCTTCTGTATTGAGGAGGAAGGCAAATGCGAAGCCGCCGAACGAAAGGTGAGGAGGCGATACATATTATTACGAGAGGAAACAATTATGGATATTTCACCGATTTATGAACTGCGCTCAAGGCTGCGCGCCGCCATGATCGCAGGAACGAATCTTTTGCCGGAAGACTTTCGCTTAAAACGTGCGGCTGAGGCGATAGCACCTTTCCAGACCGTTTCCCCGGTGTTTGCAAAGATTGGGCAGCTTTCCAATGCCTTATTGGATCGGGATCAGGAGGATAAGGAAGGAAAACTTTTAGAAGCCATTACCTTAGTAGATGCGGTGCTTTGCACGCAGGCCGCTGTGGGCGTAAGCGCTGATACAGAACGAAAAGCGCTGCCGGAAACTTTTTCAGGCCCGGCGCTTACCAATGCTCCATATTCGGTGGTAAAGACACTGTTAGAAGCCCTTACCACTTCCGGCAGCGGGCATTATTCGTATGTCCTGGAAACGCATGAAAAACAGCCGGAATTGTTTCAGGATTACCGAATGAAAGACGCTATGGTACAGGCCCTCGGCGCTTCTTATGCGGAGCTTGCCGATAACGTAGAGGACTGGCTGAAGGAAGAAGACAGCTCTGTTTTCCCATTACTGCAGAAGGGATTTGATCCGCACGGGAAGAAGGAGTCCGTAAGGCGCCTGCGCATTATGGAAGCCATAGATCCGGCAGAGGCAAATGATTTCTTTGTGGAGCAGCTTCCGGAAGCGGAAAAGGAAGTGCGGCAAACGATTTTATTTGCTTTAAGGCACTGTCAGGAAAATATAGATTTATTATTGGAGCTTGCCAAAGCGGAAAAAGGCGGCAATAAGAAATTTGCGTTATCGGCGCTGGCGTGCATGGAAGATGAAAGGGCGGAGGCATTTTTCCGGGAGCTTTATCAGAAAAAACCGCAAACTGCTTTGGAAGCTTTGCGGTATTCCTGTACCGGATGGGCATGTGAGCTGGCTGTGCAGGGTGTGAAAGATCGGCTGCGCTTGTGGACGGATCATGTAAAGCTGCCGAAAAAGAGATGGATAAAAGACCGGCTTCTTTCATGGAAAGGGACACCGGGCGGAGAAAGGGTGGCAGCGTCAGAGGAAGATATGAAGCTTCTGGAAACCGCGCTGCTGGCATTGACAGGGAAGGCCGGCAGGGATATGGCAGAGGTCTGGGAACTTGTGCTCATGTTAGGGCAATATTTAAACCATCCTTATGAGGACAAAGAAGCATTATGGAAACCGGCGTCGCAGTGTGTGAGCACTTATGCTCCGCGTTCATCTTCCGACAGCCCGTTAAACGGGATGCTTTCGTCGATTTTTAAACAGACCACGGTGATGACAGGGGATGAGGAAATCGGGAAGCTGGCGGCCGCATTGTATGAGCGGGACAAAACGCCGGAGACGTTTGCTGCCGCCGCGACAGCGAAGCTTCTTTCTAAAGACGGTGACAGTGAGTGGTTCAAAAAGCAGTTTTCCGGGAGTGATACAGGCAGAAAAAAAGATTTGTATTCGCAGTTCTTTATCGAGCTGCACGGGCTTTTCTGGAATCAAAAAAGGCGGGAGTATACGTTTCGGTTAAATGATATCAATCAGTATGGCGTAAGCCCTGTTATCAGAAAAAGCGTTCCATATAGTTACATACAGCCGGTCAGCCGGGAAATGGCATGGGCTGCCGCCGATATGGTTATGGATAGAGCAAAAATATATGGCAAAGGCGGGTACTTGTACCAGGCAGAGAGAATTCTTAGAAAACTGTGTATTCCCGGAGAAGAAGGGCGGATCGAGAGTTATGTGAATGAATTAGAAGAAAAATTAGAAGAACTGCGTCATAGGTGACAGAAAAAAGAGGGCAGCAGATGGAAAAACAGATAGGAAAGAAAGGAGAAGCCAGAGGTGTTTTGGCATGATACGGATAATGGAAGAACAAGTACAGAGATTACCGGCGGAACAGCTTTTTCAGAAAGAAATTGACGCGTTAATCAAAGCGGAAAAAGATCCGGTCCCTACGGGATGGCGGATGTCGCCCCGCTCGGTGCGCACTTATATCTGCGGCGGCAAAGCCGGAAAAACGGTGATTACGCCGAAATATATCGGGCATGAGCGTTTGGTAGAGATCGCGATTTCCACGTTAGTTGCCGACAGGGCGCTTCTGTTAATCGGGGAGCCGGGAACGGCAAAGAGCTGGCTTTCAGAGCATCTGACAGCGGCGATTAACGGCGATTCCACGAAAGTCATTCAGGGAACGGCAGGCACGACCGAGGAACAGCTCCGTTATTCCTGGAATTATGCCATGCTGATTGCCAATGGGCCTTCGAAGGAAGCCTT
The DNA here is from genome assembly GCA_947629585.1 of uncultured Lachnospiraceae bacterium. Classification (GTDB taxonomy): domain Bacteria; phylum Bacillota; class Clostridia; order Lachnospirales; family Lachnospiraceae; genus MGBC100174. The sequence goes on from CANREH010000076.1 coordinate 4,099, forward strand.
GATTAAAAGCTCTGTTTTCCGCGCGATGGAAACCGGGACGATTGCGAGGGTGGAGGAAATTTCCCGCTGCGCCTCGGAGGTGCAGGACGCCTTGATTTCATTGCTGTCGGAAAAGCGCCTTTCCGTGCCGGAGCTTGGGATCGAAGTGCCGGCAAAAAAGGGATTTTCTGTGATTGCGACAGCGAATACAAGGGATAAGGGCGTCAATGAAATGTCGGCGGCGTTAAAGCGGCGTTTTAATATCGTGGTATTGCCTGCGCCTGCCGATCTGGATTCTGAGATGGAAATTGTGAAAACAAGGGTGGAGCAGCTCTCGGCAAATCTTGACTTAAATGCCGCGCTTCCTGCTGAGGATGTGACCAAAAAGGTCTGCACGATTTTCAGGGAGCTTCGGAACGGGGAAACGCTCGACAAAAGCCAGAAAATAAAGGGAACGACAGGCGTGCTCTCGACGGCGGAGGCAATTTCCCTTCTCTGTAATAGTATGGCTCTGGCAGGCAGTTTCGGGAACGGGACGATTAGTGATAACGATTTGGCGGCCGGGCTTACCGGGGTGGTTATTAAGGATGAAGACAAGGACAGCATTGCCTGGAAAGAATATTTAGAGCATGTGATGAAGAAAAGGGGCTTGCACTGGCTGGGGCTTTATAAAGCCTGCAGGGATTTACTGTAAGCGGGGGGACAGGATATGGAAGAAAGACCGCATATTTTTGGAATCCGGCACTTATCGCCTGCCGGGGCTTATTACCTGCGGCAGTTTTTAGAGGAGAAAAAGCCGAAGCTGGTTCTGATTGAAGGGCCGAACGATTTTAATGATCAGATAGAGAATCTCACGCGGCCGGAAACCAGGCCGCCGATTGCCATTTTAGCCTATACAAACGAAGCGCCGGTGCGGACGATATTGTATCCGTTTGCGGAATATTCACCGGAATATCAGGCAGTGGTGTGGTGCAGAGAGCATGAAATTCCCTGCCGTTTTATGGATCTGCCGTCGGATGTCTTTCTTGCCCTGCCGGAACGAAGCGGGAAAAACGAAGAAGAAAAGAAGACGGTTTATGATCTTTTGGATGAAAAGGCAGGGGAGGACGGGCAGGAAACTTTCTGGGAGCGCAGCATGGAGCAGGCGGCGGACAGGGAAAGTTATTGTCAGGGAACTGCTATGTTTGGCGGCAATATAAGGGAAATGAGCGCGGAACAGGAGGCGGACTGGCCGGAGAACCTGATTCGGGAAGCGTTTATGTTAAGAGAAGTAGAAAATGCAGTGAAATCCGGCATTGCGCCGTCGGAAATCGTGCTGGTGACAGGGGCTTACCATGCCGCCGGGCTTTCCAATCCGGCGGCGGAGCCTATGACGGAGGAAGAATTTGCAGGGCTTCCTAAAATTGCCGCAAAGCATACGCTGATGCCGTATTCTTATTACCGCCTGTCGAGCCGATCGGGATATGGGGCGGGAAATAAGGCCCCTGCTTATTATACGCTGCTGTGGGAAGCGCTGAATTCCGGTGATTTTTCTCATGCGGCGCGCAGTTATTTATCCCGCATTGCAGGATACCAGAGAAAAAACGGCACACCGGTTTCCTCGGCGGAGGTCATTGAGGCTGTCCGGCTTGCGGATGCGCTTGCGAGGCTCAGAGGAAGCAGGTTCCCGGCATTAAGAGATTTGCGGGATGCCGCCGTTACCTGTTTGGGCGGAGGAAATTTTGCGGCGGTCAGCCTGGCTGTTGCCGATACGGAGATTGGCACTGCAATCGGCGAGCTTCCGGAGGGGGTGAGCCGCACCAGCATTCAGGATGATTTTTACAGGCAGTTAAAAGAGTGCAGGCTGGAAAAATACCGGGATCTTGCGGCACAGGAATTATCTTTGGATTTGCGGGAAAACCGCAGGGTAAAAACAAAGAAAGCCGCTTTTTTAGATCTTTCCCGATCATTTTTCCTGCACAGGCTGCGGGTGCTTTCCGTTCCCTTTGGAAAATGGGAAAAGGGGAAGCAGGATAATGCCACCTGGGCGGAGCATTGGATCGTGCAGTGGACGCCGGAGGCGGAGATTACGTTAGTGGAGGCGGCGTTAAAAGGGGATACCGTAGAGCTTGCGGCTTCCTTTTCTTTGAAGGAGAGGATAGAATCCGCCAATGTTTTAAGTGAAACTGCACTTGTGATAGAGGATGCCTTTACCTGCGGGATGGCTTCCGCCGTTTCTTATGCTTTAAAAGCACTGCAGGCCATGACGATAGATAATGTTTCCGTGCCGGAGCTTGCGGCAGTGGTGGACAGGCTGTCAGCGGTGGTGCAGTACGGCGATATCCGGCAGTTAAATCCGGAGCCGCTTGTACCGATCCTGGAGCAGATGTTTTACCGTGCCTGTCTGGTGCTGCCGGGGGCCTGCGTCTGTAATGATGCGGCTTCCAAAGAAATCATTGTATCTATCGGGCGGTTAAACGCCGCTGTTTTGTCGCATGATTTTCTGGAAGAAGAAACCTGGATGGAGATATTGAAAGAAATTGCGGAAAGGGATGATTTGAATACGAAACTTTCCGGTTTTGCGGCGGCGGTTTTACTGGAACGGGGGAGTTTAGATGATGAAAGCCTGCGTCTGGAAGTGCAGAGAAGGCTTTCCAGAGGGATTCCTGCGGATTTGGGCGCAGGATGGTTTGAAGGGCTGGCGATGAAAAACCGTTATGCCTTGATTGCAAGGCTTTCCTTATGGGAAGATTTAGACCGTTATCTGGAAACATTGGATGAGGAAGAATTTAAGCGGGCGCTGGTGTTTCTGCGCAGGGCGTTTGCCGATTTTTCCGCTCTGGAAAAGGATGAAATTGCAGAAAACCTGGGGGAAATTTGGGGCTTTAACGGGCAGCAGGTGAGTGAAGCCGTCAACGGCGCGCTGAAAGAAAATGAGCGGCAGATGGTGGAGAGCCTGGATGACTTTGATTTTGATTTGTAGTTTTCTTTAAATCAGTCCGCTTTCCACTCCTGTCTATTATTATCTTCTCTGCCATGCCAGCGTTCCCTCATCTAAGCAATCCAAATCGTGAAACAGAGAATACATCTCCTGCTCACACTTTTTGCAGGCATACACAATAAATTCATCAGCCATTTCCTTTGTGAAGAAAAATGCTGTACCTGTCAAATGGCTTTGAAAGTCGGCTTTCATATCAGCAAGGAATTCGTAAATCGAAAAACATCCTAATTTATTCAGAGGCTCTTCATCAAAGGAAGCTGGAACCGCAATGGTATTTGAGAGCGCATATTTTTGAATCACATATTGATTTATCAGTGCATAGTCATTATGTAATCTTTCGACATTTCCCGGTGGCAGCGGATTCCAGTGATAGCGATGATACACAAAATCTCTAAAATACAAATCCTGCACCAAATGAAGATAGTAGCCAAGATATAAGTCATCTTCCAGAATTTTGTCTTGAAAAATAATTGTTTATATTATGTCTGTGAATCAGATTGTAGTAATCACTGACAACCCCGATTTTACATATTATATCGATTTCTATTCCTAATTCTTCTTTGAGCTCTCTTCTAATGGCGGAGATGAGTTTTTCTCCTTTTTCCACGCCGTCTCCGCCGTATCGAAAACGATAGCTCTTGCTATCTCTCTATCATGATCTATGTATTCAAATTGCCACTCCCTTTCAGATGGAATAAGTACGCTAATCATACCGTAAAATTGTGAATAAATCAACCCTTGTATCCTCGGACAGATCTGTAAAAACCTTTGGTGGGCATTTGGGCATTAAATGACAAAAATGAAACTATGTCAATACTTTGGACAAAAAAGTTGATATTGTATTGCAATTAGCTATACAATATAGTACAATCAAAAGCAGAAAGGCAGGTTCTTAATATGCCGACAAAAAGCGCAAATGTAACGGCCCGTGTTCAGCCGGAAACCGTGCGAAAATGGGCGGGTATTTAAGAAAGAAGATTAAATATTATGAAAATAAAAAAGCCATTCTCGTTATGTTCGCAACAGCAATGATTATTTCAGGGAGCAGAGGAGATAACAGCACAAACAAATGCAGATCCTGCGGCGATGGAAGTGAAACCTGCTTCCGTAAATCTAAGTGAGAATACCGGGGCAGATGGAACGATGATTTATTATGTTGATGCAAAAAAATTATTTCATGTGGAGAATTCAAAACAAGTCAGTTACCGTGATGGCAAGGAAGAAAGAATAGGAATGTTGAATGAAAATGATTTTACAATAGGTAATTGTACATATGCGGATTACAGGGAGTCGGAGAGTACGGAGGAAATAGATTATCATTCTTTATTTTTGGATGCAGATCAATGATAAAAATGACAGGTTTTTCGATAATGTTATTGCCTTTTTTAGTAAATTTGATATAATTTGGTTGATGAAATAAAAGAAATTGCATTACAACTGAAAAAAATAAATGAGATGGCATACTTTCAATATAAACCTATTGTGTCTGATTTATGCAGCAGAATTGCTCCGTTGAACGAAGTGGACATACCTTAATGGCATTTATCCGGGAATGATAGCTTATCAGATCAATGCGTATCGTGAAGTTTGGAATCGGAATAGACGGTATGTTTAGAAAATGGAAAGAAGAGCGAGGGAAACAAGAATGAATGAACAAAATATAAACAAAAATAAGATAGGCGCAAGATGTCTGTCGGATTCAGAGATTGAATTAATTCTGCCAACCTACCAGCGAATTTATCATCAAATAGAACAATTTCGCAAGGAAAAACAGTATGGAAACAACTCTGAAACGCAAAAAAAAAGAAATCAGAATAAAGATCAACAAACCAAAGATCAAAAAACCAATAATATAGGCATAATAGGAGTCAGGGGAGCTGGAAAGTCTTCTGTTTTAAAGACAATACAAGTTCGATTAAAAAAGGAAAAGCATGATTGGGCATTGAATGATATAATACTTCCGCTCATCATTTCTGAGAATATGTCAGAATCCGGTACGCTAATGGCAACAATTCTGGGAATGCTGAGTGAAATAATTAGAGAAAAGGATGAAAAAGAGAAAAAGAGTGGTAATGAGGATTGCATAAAAAAAAGCTCTCTTCGCATAAAGTGTGATGAGGCGATTAAACAGTATATTTATATCCAGAAAGAATATCGTGATATCTTGATTCAACAATACACGACAGAGAATGATTATGTAAAAAGTTCGGCAACAGTATTCAATTCAGATACGGAATTTATCAACAAATTTAATGAGTTGATTGATGAATTGGTAAATGTTGAAAAACAAGATGGCAGTCTCCTTTTTCTTTTCATAGATGATATTGATCTTAGTACATATCGATGCGCTGATGTGGTAAAGACGTTGCTTTCCTATTTATCCAATGAAAACATTGTGACTTTTATTTCAGGAGATCTTGAAACATTTGAGGAAGCATTGACGTTGGATTTTCTCAGACAGGAAAATGTGCTAAATAAGGACATTCTGGAAAAGAAAATCGGAGATGAGGCGCTGCTTAATAGCAAAAAAAGACTCGCTTATGAATATCTGAAAAAAATAATTCCTCCTGCATATAGGTACAATATTAAATATTGGTCTTTGGCAGAAAAGGGAAGTTATTGTGTGGAACCTGCTGTAGGAGACCAGGCCAATAGCGAAAGTGGGGCAGAACAAACAGCGGGAGTTACACTTGCTGATTTGCTGTCTAAGGCATTGAAGGGGTGGGTGGACCCGGCTTTTTTCGCTTATGCAGAAATCGAGGATGGCACAGAAAGTGACGGTCAGATTGAAAACAGCAATAACAAGGAAAAATATCGCAGCAGGTGGGCTGCTTTGCCATATACGTATCATTTATTTGACAATACTTCCCGCGGGTTGAACAATATCTATAATGTATTGAATGAAATTGTAGAAGACAGGAAAGAGGATAAGAAAGAGGATAAGAAAGATTATTCAAAAGAAAAGAAGCTGCTTTTGGATACCATTGTTTCTTCCAAACCGATTTATAATAAATATCGAAACGATATACAACAAAATTTCTTCCATATAGCAACAAAAGAAGACAGCATAGTACACTTTGATAACGCAAGATCCGTTATCTATAAAAGGAATTTAGAAGAAGATCAAAACGTATATTATATAGAGGATCCAGTAGAGCGTTTCTCCCTGTTCATTCTGGTGGATTTTGCTACAAGGCTTTTATACGAAAACGATTATGAAAAAAGGATTAGAGAGGATAGGTTTTACAAACTTCTGAAAGAAGAGGCAATGAAGGATTTCTTTTTTAATCCAATAATAGCAGAAAAGGTCATGGATGATGCCAAATATAGTTGGGAGACTAAAAAAGAAACGACAATGAGAGAGGAGGCGGCCAAAGAAAGGGGACAAGTATACCTCGCACTGAAAGATATGAATTTGAAGTATATCAACAACAGTTTTTTACTCAAAGGGGACTTGGTGCTTAATTTGGCATATTATAAAAATCTTTCATTGGACAGCATGCTGAGATTGTACGAAGACACTGAAACTTCGGGAAACGGAAACCAAGAGATGGTCATTACAGCAGAGTTGGAGCAAAATACCATCATTGCCATTTGGAAAGCATTTTCATCGGTAGCCAAAGTAAGAGGCATCAAAAACATTTCAGATATAATAGCAGAATACTATGCTGTTTTTTGGATGGATTTCGCATATATTCGCAATAATTTGTCAAACTCTGCCACTCAGAACATTGTCATCCGGTTATTTGAGAATGAGACAAATGTAAAGGCAGGAAATGATAAAATTATGCAACGTATTTTATCAAATACACTGGCACATATATTAGAGGAACAAGATATGGATGAAATTAAAGAAGAATGGCAGGAGATTCAGTGGAACAACCTATATATAGTAAATAAAGATATGACCGATGGGGAAATTGACGATGGGAATAAAGAAATAAATAATATGAAAAAACGAATTGAAATTTTAAAAATAATGGACTCGGAAGGGTTATGGCAGGCAGAAGCTGCGGAAGATGTAGTTAGCTATTTAGGGCGAGAAGTCCGCAAATATCTTGTATTTATCAATAAGAAACTTAAAGAAGAGACATCTGAAGACTGGAAAATAAACACAAAGGACTCAGATGAGGCCTGGCAAAGGTTTAAAAATACAAATGTGGGAGTAAGCAATACAATAGCACGACGCACGCGCAATAAAGTGGATGATATTCTTAGGTCTTGTAATGCGAGCTTTTCCAGTGGAATGTCTTTTGATACCTATAATGAAGTAATTGGGGAAATTCAAGCATTGGCTGGAAATAATCGTGTTTGGTACGGACAATCGGAAGCACAGAACATATTAAATGATATGCAAAAGGCTTTTGCCTATCTGGATATGCAGAATAAGGACCATGATGAATGGTTTAAAAAATATTCCTATTTTGTATTTTTGCTGCAATGTCTGTATAAATATAAGATAGCATTGCTGCAAAAAGACAATATAGTGCAGGAAGCTTTGTTGTTGGCTGATATCACAAAAAAATTGTCGGTTTCACATATAGAGGCTGACAGGCGGACTCTGGAAGAATTCATTGGTCAATTGAATGACAAATTAGAAGATAAAATCGATTCTGAAAATTTTGCGAACTTATTTTCCGAGGGCAAATAGAGGTGGAGCAATGATTAATGATTCAATTAACCGTTTTCTTGGGGTCTTATGTTATCCATTTGTGTCTATGGAGATATTTAAGGATGACCTGATCGATAAATACCTTATTACTGCAAGAAAAAAAGATGAAGAAAATACCAGGCAGATACGAAGACGCTTGAAAAGTGATCTAATCGGATATATTCGTCAAAGCTATAATCTTTATTCCTATGATGAAATTTATTTATACCTTGAAAAGTGCTATCTTTATTATGATTACGTTGAAGACACCGAACATTATAAAGACGCATTACAACTGTACCAGCATATTATGAAAAAGATGGCAGCCGCTTTAATCTCACACAGGGATGGAAGAATTGTTTTTAAATATTGGAAAAACGAAAACGATGAAGAATTGTTTGGCGGATTTGCAAATAACAATAAAGTTGCTTTGTTCCACAGCCTGAATTGTCATATTCCCATGGATACGATTGCGATTGTCTATATGATTATCAACCAGACTAAATTGGATACCTGCTGTCTGGATTATTTCTATGGAAATATAGAAGTAGCAGACCAGCAGTTGTCCAGAGTTCTGGAAAAAGGAGTCGCAGAGAACCATCTTCACAAAGGCGTATCCAGAACATTTCCAAGCATATGGGATTCTCTGATGGAACCGCTTACCGTTGAAAAAAGCAAATCTTTCTGGAAAAGAGAATTTGTTGATGGCACAAAAGAACAAAACAGGCGAATGATTTTTTATATATTAGGCTGTGGAATTGTCAGAGCCTATCTGACTTTGGAAATTTCATCTAATACGCTGTCTGTACAAGAATCCGGGCAGGACATATATGGAGAGGATGTCCGAGAACTGATCAATAATTTTAAAGACGGGCAGAAATTTGAAGATTTTTTCCGTTTCAATTATCAGGACAAAGACGAAAAAGAAATAACATCGTATTATATAAAATTGTGGGACAGTCTGGAGAAAAGTCAACACAACCCTTTTTCTGATGAAAAGTTTTGTACGTCTATTCTTAATGAAGACGCCAGACTTCATACTACTGATGAATACATTTTCTTATATTATGCAATATACAAGATGATATATGAAGAAATAGGACAGGATATGAAACAATGTATTATGCAGTATCTACGTGTCAGAAATTACTTATTTCACGTGAGTGTACAGCAGAAGACGATAAAAGGACTGGACTATTTCCAACAGGCGCATTATAGTGTAAATTCCGCTTTAAACCATGTGAATATAAAGAATTACTGGGACATCGCAATCCGGGAACAATTGCAGAACCAAGATTTACACAAGATTGAATTTCGAACTTCCATACCAGTATCAAATAAAGAATGTAAAAAAGAAATAATAAAATTCCTGAAAGCGTATCAGAAAATATTACACGAAGATTATTGCTATCGTTATTATACTGATGATGGAAAAGAAGAATACATTCCTTATCGCAAAGTTCCACATGTTGGATTGGTCTTTCATTTTTTGAAAAGACCAGATGAAACAGTTCCTGAGAAATGTGTTCAAAACGGAAAAGCTGACTGTTCTTATTTTCATTTTGGAGAGCTCCGGGAAGCGTATGAAAAACAGGTTGATAATTTAATTCAGTTTAGAACAGAATACAACGAGCTGAGCAGATATCTGGTTGGAATTGATGCCGCAAGCCTGGAAAATTCTACGCCAGTCTGGGTCTTTGCACCAATATATGAGCGGGCAAGGGACAGCAGCATAGAACAGATTGGAAGGAAAAATAAGTATGGTGATTATATACAAAGCCTGGGCTTTACTTTTCACGCAGGCGAAGATTTTCGCCATATTTTATCAGGCTTGAGAAGAATCGATGAGGCTATGGAATATTTAAAATTCCATGCAGGAGATCGGATCGGACATGGAATTGCGCTTGGGATTTCGGCTAGGGAATGGAAAAACCAAAATCCTGTCATTATCATTCCACAAATCGAAGCATTGGAGAACTATCTTTGGGCATATGATGCATTGAGCAAAAATTACAGTGATTTTCAGGCAACTATTTTGGCATATATGGAAAAACAGATTTATGAGTTGTCCAAGAAAATTTATGGTAATGCGAAAGAAGGAATTGCAATAGAAATTCTAATATCAGGTTACCATAGACTGTTTGCACCGTATAAAGAAGATTACAAAGAAGTAAAGCAGGAATTTTGTGAAAAGCTATGTACAGGGGACAAAATTTGTTGGAATCCAATGTTGTTAGCTGCTGCTCGGCACTGCAAAAAATTTGTGAAAGAGATGGAGAGACCTGCTCATTATGAGGTTACAGAGCAGGATCTGCTGATCATAGAGGAATTACAGAAGATAGTAAAGAAAAAGCTGGGGAGAAAAGGAATTGTTTTGGAAGTAAATCCTTCTTCTAATACGGCAATTGCGGATTTAGATGTAGTGGAGACAAATCAGCTATATCAAATGAATCGGATTAATGATGAACAAAACGTGATTGTTTGCATTAACTCAGATGATCCGGCGGTTTTTAATACAAATGTATCTAATGAGCTGGCATATATTTATTATGGAATGCTGGAACAAAATATTAGCAGAGAGGCAGCATTGCTTTGGATTGATCAAATCAGGAGAAATGGATTGGACAGTTCATTTATTCACCGTCAGGAGTCTGATAAGCTACTTGTGAAAAAGCTAGATGAATTGATTGATAATATGTAGTTTTTCATTTTTTATTAAAAACCTATGTTCTATTCGATTCACCAATATTGTAGTTGACGCTGCTTCCTGTCTAGTTCAGCTTGAATTTTTCCTGCCACGCACAGAAAAATTCAAGCTGTTTAGGAAAAATAGGAATGAAAAACAGTCTTCTGGTGCCATTATTTATCTTGGCTGCGGCTGCAGATTTCGGATATTTTCCAGCGTTTCATGGAATTCTTTCTTGTAAGGACAGCGCTGCACAGTTTAAAGTATTGATATCGTGCTGATTTTATCACTCTTGCAGCAATCTTCAGCAATTTTAAACGAATGGTGTCAATACGCTGCTTTCTCATACTAGCAGTAAGTGCCAGCCGCCGGTTTGCATTTACCGGCTTCGTGGAACTGTTCACGGCAGCAAAGTCAAATCCGCTTTTGCCCTCTTTGATGAAATTTTCCATCTTTCCCCTGCCGTAATAGAACCGGATTATCCGGTATGGTTCCATTTCCATAGCAGTGACAATGAAGGTATCCATGGGGATCATCTGGCCATAGGGTTTTTCAATCTTGAAAACCACCCTGCGGGGATGGCTCCGGGAGCCGGCCCGGTACAGCGCCTGATTTTCGCCCTCAGCCAGTTCACGGAGCCTTGCATTCTCTTTTAGACGGATGGCATATTTGCAGTTTTTATCTTCAAGAACCTCATACAAATCTGGCGATGCAAAGCCGCTGTCGCCCCGGAGATAAAGGGGAATATCCGGAAAATCAGCAGGGAATTCCTCCGGAAGGGACTTCATAAAAATGTCCGCCTCCTTACCGCAGCACAGACAGCAATCGCAAAGAAAATCAGGGAAAGAAGGGCAGATTACGTGCTGGCGCTGTCCTTTCAATACCCGATCTACACAAAGCCGGGCGAGGGCGGTGGGAAAAGAGCGGGAGATCCTATACCGCATTATCCGGAAATACGGGGCGTATAAGCTGGAGCTGTGACCGGACGGATGGGGGAAAATCCCGCTGCGGTGCGGCTTGACCGCATGGCAGGCTGACAACTGAATACGGGCAGTCCGGCAGGACGTATGAAACAGCCGAGCCGTACAGAAACACGCCATGATCGCCTGCGCAGAAGCAGGCGGGAGCGGGGAATGTTTTGAAGTAAGCAGGGTGTGGGAGCCTTGCGCCATGACGCTGTTTCCTGATAATGATACTTCCGCAGAGCGGTCATGGAGATGATGGTGCGATTCCAATGTGGGCTTTTCCCAGAAGCCACCTGCCGGGCATTGAGATTTTTTAAGGAAAAGGATTTTTATTGGCAGATGATACAGGAAGAAATGCTTCAGGCATTCCGGGAACTCTCCGAACGGCGGGGAGAGTCCGTTATGCTGAATGGGCGGCAGACAAAGGCGTATGACGTCCGGACGATCACCCTTGAGCAGTTCCGGATGCTGATCGCCTGCGGGAATGACAGCCGCAATAACCAGATACGGGTCACGAAAAGCGGCAGGGTCTATCTGTCGGAGGACATTGTCGGCTCGGAGCAGCTTGAGGATGTTGCGCTCAGCTTTGAAACGTTCAGCGCGAATAACGGGTATGTCGGCGTGGAAGCGGCGGAGGATGACAGCCACGTTGTCCCGCTGTACCATGCGCTGATCGAAAACTGGACGAGCGGATGCAGCCATGCGTACATAGACAATTTTTAGATTCCTGATAAAACAGACACACAGCGTAAGGGCAGTTATGAACCTATTGGATCATAGGTTTGTGGCTGCCTTTTTTGCGTTCACGGAGGGATTTGCATGAATGTGTTTGAGGCAGTGAGGGAGAGCGGGATAA
>CANREH010000077.1 GCA_947629585.1 uncultured Lachnospiraceae bacterium
ATATGGCGTTCAGCCAGAAGCGAGATTTTAGCCGCTTTAGCGGCGAAACAGGCTGCAAAGTAGCCAAATCGAGCTCATGGCTGAACTGTTACAGACTCATTGCTATTTGTAAAAACCATCCTATACATATCTCATAAATTATGCTATCATATATAAATGCTGATAATTCTTAGAAAAATTCAAGGTCCGCCCGGGAGGAGAAACAAACCATGAGAAACAAGGAACAGGCAATAAAATTAAGAAATATGACCTCTCTTTATATCACAAGAGGGACTAAGGTTTTACTACTGTACAGAATCGGCTCCAGAGTCGTGCCGGAATCCTATATCGGAACTGCCGGGGGACATTTCGAGCCGGACGAGCTTAACGATCCGGAAACGTGCGTGATTCGGGAGCTTACGGAAGAATTAAATATCAATACCAGTCAACTCATCAATCTCAGGCTGAAATATATCACGCTCCGCCTGAAAAACGGGGAAATACGGCAAAACTACCATTATTTCGCTTATTTAGACGACACCTTTGACGAAGAAATCACTTCCAACGAAGGGAATTTACAATGGTTCGACTGGGGAGAACTCTACGATCTGGACATGCCGTTTTCCGCTAAAAAAGTGTTAATCCACTATTTTGAAATCGGCATATTCTCCAGCCATATGTTCACGGGAACCGCTGTCAACGGAACTATGGAATTTCATAAATTAATGGAATAGTACAAAGCCATTGGATTTTCATTTTAAAAGCAGAAATATCTTACCGGAAACTGCAGGGAACATACCCTGTCATCTTTTTAAGTTTTGCTTCCGTAAAAGAGAACACTTTTGAAGATGTTTATGAGCAAATTAAGTTTTTAATTAGATGTGTATAACCCTTGGTCCATTATTAATTTTCTGGATGAAAAGAAGTTCCTGCTTTATATTGAACCAATACCAGGCGGCAAAAGTGTGAATAAAACCGAACCAGAACGTTTTTACCACGGATTAGTGCTGGGGTTAATCGCAGAGTTAGAGGAAAAATATCATATCCGCTCAAATAGAGAAAGCGGTTTTGGCAGGTATGATGTCATGCTGGAGCCTGTAAATGCAGAGGATACTGCTTTTATCTTAGAATTTAAAGTGTTTGACCCTGACGAAGAAGGTTCCTTAGACGAGACTGCCGACGCCGGTTTACAGCAGATTATAGATCGGAAGTACAGGACAGAACTGCTTGCTAAGGGGTATAATGAAAAAAATATTAAGTGCTATGCCTTTGCCTTTGAGGGCAAGAAGGTTTTGATCAAAGAAGGTTAACCGTCACTTCAGCAAAATTAATGTCTTCGCAAAAATGTTAACTTTTTACCTGGCAGAAAGGATAGATGGAATATGTAACATAACATGACTCACTTTATCCTTCGAATCCTGAAAAATTTATTTGGGTTATCAGAATTTTGAGCATATAAATCAGACATTTTATTAAACATAACAATAAGTTTATTATGTACTTCCCACACGTCAATTACATGATATTCTTTAATCTTATCGACATTTTTTGATTCATCCGGCGCAGCAGGAAATTTTGAAACAAAATTTAAACTTTTTTTTCTCCACCGTAATTGATGGGCAATCTGGCAGATTTTCTTTACAGATACAAGCAATATTACAATACTTTTTCTCCGGCATACAAGGAAGTCCTGAATAAATAATTAAATTTTTACAATACTTTTCAAAATTTCTGGTTTTATTCTTAAACATTCCATTTTTCATTAGATCTGCATTCTGGAAAAGCCCCCTCGATAAACACAACTCAATATCATTCGTTCTTTTTATAATTCCTAAAGATACCAGACTGTCTAAAAAATAATACTCTGTACAGATAACAGGGAATATGAGCAGCCTATAATGATTTTGAACTGATAAAAACCTCAGCCTTTCATATATTCTTCCAATATTATTATTTCCAGGAACACAATCAAGAAATATGCCAATCATATCATTTGTTTTTTCTAAATATTCTTTTGCAACAGCAATTAAATTTCCATTTCCATTTGCATAAATAAAACTACTGGCAATATTGTCAGGATACGCTTTCTGAAAGAAAAGAGATAATGCCGCATCTTTATTGTCTTCAAAAATTGTTATCAAGAAACCACCTCTATAAAATCTTCCTCTTTTACTACTGTACACCAGCCTGCGTTCAAATTCACCAGGCTGCTTTTCTCTGTAATATATTTTAAATCTACCAAAACAATACTATTTTTACTTTTTTCATATAATGCTTTCAAACAATATCCTTCAAACATATCATAGCGATCAATCACAATCACTTTATATTCATTTTTCAAAAGTTTATCTAAATCTATCCCCTGTATAAATTCTTTATAAGAATACGCCAAGACCGGCTCCCCATAACCACTATATTTTTCTATCAATTTAGCCAGATATGTCTTTCCGATTGCAGATTCATTATCAAAAAAATAAAAACCATTATCCAGTTTTACCCTTATCTGTATTGTATATTCCTTACATTCCCACATCTACAATTCCTCCAGATACTGATTTAAATGAGAAACAGCCGCAAAATATTGACCGTTAACACATACATCGATATTCCCGGAAAATCCATAATCACTAATCGTTACCCCATTATAACACATAACTATTTTCCCATTTCTACAATATTTTATAATAGCGTCTCTTGCATTATTTCCACATTCTCTGATATTGAGCCAATGATCAGAATGTAAAACTGTTAAAGATGCTTTACATCCCGTACTTAATTCGGATATATGCAGTTTATATCCAAAGGAATCAATAAATGCATCCTTTGAAATTAAATTTCCGCCCTCTATCTGTTTTACAAGTGTTTTTTCATCTGCAGATACTTCTAATTTTATTCGGTCAAATTCCTTTTCAATATCAAAAATACAATCTTCCGGCATTTCTGAATAATATTCACAAATCTTTATTTCCAACATTTTATTAAACCCTGTGTCATAAATCCTGCCAGCCTTCCACTGTCAAAGACACACAGTAGCCTTTGTTTCTCCTTTCCTTAAAATATTTTCCTGTTTCTAAAGTTTTTTAATTTCCCTTTTTTACCTTCCTTGCCTTTCCGTTAACTGTTTCCACAATCAGCCGGAATACCTTTGTTTTTTTCATAACTTCCAGATTAAACGGAAATTCTTCCTGATGATAATGTTTCATCAATATTTTCAGGGCATGGTATTTTTCTTCTTCCGGAATAAATTCTATTTTCCCCTGCCCGATCACGCTTTCATACTCCATCGTGCAGCTTCCGTTTTCCTTATTCATAACCAGCTTATGGGCGCAGTCCATTTCAAAACTTACGCGCGGATCTTTTTCCATCAGCTCGTATTTTTTCCCCTCCTTCGCCCCGTGGAAATAAAGCACCGCCTGCCCGTTTTCCAACTGCATTCCAAAATTCAGGGGCAGGATATAAGGATAACCTTCTTCATTATTCAAAGCCAGACGGCATACATCACACTTTTCCATAACTTTTACGATTTCATCAAAATTCGTGATTTCTCTGTCACTCCGACGCATAATTTATACCATGCTGCAGTACCCGCGGCATTCGCCAAGTACTCGTGCAGGCACAGTACCCGGCTCATTGCCTGCAGCTTTTTCCTTTCTTTTCATTTTTATTACTTTTTTATCACACCCATGAAACAAAATATCTAAAACTGCCACAAAATCTACCCTTGCTTTTTAACACAATACCACAATTTTCTCCGGCGTCGTCTGCGGCGGGATGCTTCTTGTCGTATTGGCATAGCATACCAGCAGAGTATGATTTTTCGGGCTGCACATAAAATTCTGCCCGTTTATCATTTTCACCGCTGTATTTTCCCCAACCGTAAGCTTTAACGAACGGTCAGCCGCCGTCAGGCTGTTATCAAACCAGTTCACAACGGCATGTTCGTCCTTTCCCAGGACCACAATAATCCCTGCTGTATACTGCGGAGGATAAATAAGCGGCATCGGCAGGGCGGTATTATAAAATGCCGCAATCCTCATGCCCTGCCAGATCTGCCTTGAATCAACCACGACCGTATCTGTATTCAAGACCACATTCTCCACACCGTTTTCCGTGCGGATCGACAAAAGCTGGGAGCAGCAGTCATCCCTTCCCATAACTGCAATCACCGTCCCCGTTACCGAACCATAGTCCACATTTTCCATATCGTCCACAACCCTTTATACCATTTAAAATTCTTTCTGCTCTTAACCGTTTCCAAAGGAAGCGGCTCACAGGAAATTCGGAAGGAATTTCCTATAAAATAAAATATGCGCTGCTTCTGTAAAAAGTTCTTGTTATTTCGCAGTTAATTTTTCAAACCGATTTATGCTTGCCTTCAGCCTTAGTAAATATATTATGCCGCATTTTTACAGGGAAATCAAGAAGGAATTTCCTGATACTGCAATTAGTCTTTTGAATTCTGTTAAAAAAATGCCACTGCCACAGACAGTTTCTTTTGAAAATCCTGAATTTTTTGCAGGTAAAAAATCATCAATTCATACCGGACTTTTCAAAAGAAATGTCTGGCCGCGTGGCTGTTTGGAAGCGCTGTGTCAAAAGACTAATTGCAGTTCCTAATAATAATTATTTATGATATGAATTCCCCGCCAATCGCCTACTCACTGTAAATATGAATATACTGCCTGCTGTCAAGGCTGGTATTGCCGCCAATAGAAAGGTACATCCGATCGGTCATGTCTTCATCGACCAAATATGCAAAATGGATGGTCTTCTCCTTTCCCGCTTTTGGCAGCTTTACCAACCGAAAGCCTGCTTCTCCTTCCGTTTCCTGAAAATAGCAGGGCATATGATCCTTAAACGCATCCTCTATATATTTCGGGCGGTTTACCTCCATGCTGTCATCATAATATTCCCCATCCTTTTTCTCCAGAAAAAATAAATCCGGCAGATTTAAGAAATTATCTTCCTTAGAATGACTGATTATTTTCATGGTTACATAAACAAGCTTCGGCTGAATCGTTTTCGTGTCAATTACCCGCAGTTCCGGTTCCTTTATTCCATCTCCCGCCTTTAATGTTTCCCTCCGGTACGTGCGTAATTTCCCATTATCATCAAATAACCGTTTCATTTTCAGGTTTGATGAAAAACCCTGCTCATCAAGTTCCTTTTTATCAGAAAAAACCGACACTTCTGTTACCTGAAAATCGCAATTAATATAGCAAGATTTATAACTGACTTTTTTTCCCATATCCACTACCGGCTCCAATATCTTTTCCTGCCGCTGACTTGACGGGATCTGGTTTTGATGAAGCCAGTATTTATCATATTTTGTTAAAGAAACAAAAGAATCCGCCTTATCCTGTTCTGTCTCCTGCAATGTTATCTTTTCTGCCAGTTTCACCATTCCTTCTTCTCCCAGCCCCTGCATTCCGCAAATCTCCACAATATAACCATATTCATCAAAAAACAAATATAAAAACTGCGTATAATCTGTATCATGGTCTGATTGATAGACCGTTCCGTTAACGGTATTGGCTGCCATATAAACCGCTTTATGCTGATGGATACTCTCAACCTTTGACACACTGATATCATAAAAGGAAATCTTTTCCAAATCTTCCCCATCTGTCCGGATTAAACGGTAATAAAAATCCTTTCCTGCCGAAAACCCGCCTTTATATGCATACTCATAGGTCGCCTTTTCATCCTCCGTCTTTTGTACCGCCTTTTTTAAGGTATATTCTTTTCCAAAATCAGTAAGTACATGAACATATTTTTGTTCCGTCTGCCGGGTCTGCTCTGTTTCTTCGGCATCTTCCGGCTCAATCACCACTTCTGTATGGTATCCGTCATTGACAATCCTGCCGGAAAAATAAGAAGAAATCCTCTCTGCGGCAAATACCCCAGCAGGAATCAAAATAAAAAGCGCCATGACGCAGACTGCTGCCAGCCGGGCAGCGGAACCACCGTAAAACTTTCTTTTTTCTGTTTCCGGTACAGCCAAAAGCCGTCCCAGCGTCTGCGGCGGCACAGTAATTTTCTGATACATTGCCTTCAGATGTTCCTTTTCCTCCTCATATGGATTGTCTGATTTGATTTCCCGACTCATTACTACCCCTTCTTTCCTGCTTTTCTTTTTCCAGATACTCTTTCATTTTCTTTCTTGCCCGCATAAGACGCGTCTGTATTGCCGTTTCCCGGACATGAATGATTTCCGCAATCTCCTTCACCTGATATTCCTCGTAATAATACAGATATACAACCGTGCGGTATTTTAACGGAAGGTCCATAACCGCATCAAATATCGCAGACTGTTCTGCATCATCAAAACAGGCCATAGGCTCCTGTGTAAAATCGGATAAATCCGATCTCCGTTTCCGATACGGAGATCGCATCAGCGAATGGCATTCATTCACTGTCACCCGAATCAGCCACCGTTTCCGATGTTCCTCCTCCCGGAACGGCTTTTTCTGCAAATACAATTTCAAAAAAACATTTTGTGCAATATCCTCCGCATCCTCGTGATTGCCACAGGACTGAATGGCAATGCGGTACACCATATCTGAATATTTCTGTACGGCATGAATATATTCTTCCCTGTCAGCCTGCAAGATGTTCACCTCCTGACAAAACATAAATTGAAAAGCTTTTCACTTATAAAACGCTCCTGCACAAAAAAATATCACAAAATATTGCATTTTTTATCTGTGCGATCTCTGTTTCCCCGGTGCAAAAAGACAAGTCGCTTGACTTTTTCGGTATCATGCAGCATAATAATCATAAAAGTGCGCATGATAGTGTTATGGAGCAATCATAAACCTGCGTACTCTGGAATTTTATACTTTATATAAACCTGCGCATGATGGAATGAGGTGTTATTATGATACTGAAACGAAAAATGTATGACAAGCTGCTGACGCTCAAAACAGAGCTAAATGGCAAGAAAGCCTTTCTGATCGAGGGCGCAAGACGAATTGGCAAGTCCACGATCTGCGAAGAATTCGGCAAACATGAGTACAAGAGCTATATCCTCATAGATTTCGCCAAATGTCCCGATGAAGTCAAGGCGTATTTCGTCAGGCACATGAACGACCTCGATACGTTTTTTATGCTGTTATCGACCTACTACGGCGTGAAACTGTACGAGCGTGATTCGCTCATCATCTTTGATGAAGTACAGATGTACCCGAAAGCGAGGGAGTGCATCAAGTACCTTGTCGCTGACGGCAGATACGACTACATCGAAACAGGTTCGCTCATCTCGATCAAGGAGAATGTGAAGGATATTGTCATTCCTTCGGAGGAGCGTCACCTCAGTATGTATCCGCTTGACTTCGAGGAATTCTGCGATGCACTGGGCGAGGCGCAGATATGCGGATATATCTGCAAGTGCTTCGCTGACAAGGTCCCCCTTGAAAACGAACTGCATTACAAGGCGATGCTCCTGTTCAAACAGTATATGCTTGTGGGCGGGATGCCGCAGAGCGTGATCGCGTTCCTTGAAAGCCATAAAGACTTTGACAGGGCTGATATGGAAAAGCGTGACATTCTCTCGCTGTACCGCAGCGACATCATGAAGATAGACAGCAAGTACCGAAGCAAAGTCCTCACTATATTCGATCAGATACCGGGGCTGCTGTCACAGCACGAAAAGCGTGTGGTTTTCCATGATGTTTCGGCAGGCAGCAAAGCCGATCAGTATGAGGAAACCTTCTTCTGGCTGTCAGATTCGATGATCTCAAATGAGTGTTTTTTGTGCAGCGACCCGAATGTTGGGCTGTCGATCAACGAGAACAGGACGTATGTAAAGTGCTACCTCGGGGACACGGGACTGCTCGTCAGCCATGCTTTTGACGAAAACGAACTGCTCGAAGATGAGGTCTACAAGCAAATACTCGGTGACAAGCTGAACATGAACGAAGGTATGCTTTACGAGAACGCCATTGCCCAGATGCTGACCGCAAACGGTCACAAGCTGTACTTCTACACGCAGTACAACGTTGAGAAACATCGCAACGATATTGAGATAGACTTCTTGATCTCCAACAACAGCAAGCTGAAATATAAAATGTTCCCGATAGAGGTCAAGTCGGGGAAGAGGTATTCTATTGAGTCGCTCAAACGCTTCAAGGAGAAATACAAAGCTCGGATAGGTGAGTGCTATGTGATACACCCCCGCAATCTCAGTTTCAAAGATGACATCGTATGCATACCGCCTTACATGACAATATGCTTATAACAAAAGCCGTGCAGTTTTTCTCTGCACGGTTTCTTCTTTCAGATAAGGAAATAATCGGCGCAGTATCTGAAACAACAATCATGTTTTCCACCTTAATTTTTTTAAAACTGTTAAATCTTCTTCAAATTCTTCTTCAAAAGCTGTTCCATTCATTTCTCCTGTTTTCTTTTTATTATAACAGATAACAGGATTTTTTTCACATTTTATTCATTCATGCGGTTGGTCTGTGTCTGAATGTACCATCATAATTCATCACCACCAAAATATATTCATTTTTATATCCAGAAACTTGACAACTTCAACGCATCGTGATATAACATAGTTATACTGAATTCTAATTCAGAGAAAATTTTTTCAGAAAAGATGTGATACCATGTTCATCGGCAGAGAAAAAGAACTTGGGCAGCTTACCGCAGAATTATCCTCGTGGAAACGCAGGACAGCGGTGCTGGTCTATGGCAAGCGCAGAGTCGGGAAAACCACATTACTGCGTGAAGCCGCAAAGAGCTTTGACGGTGCTGTCATCAACTATATGTGCGTGACAAGTACCTTTGAGGGCAATCTGGAACTGATCTACCGGAGCGTTTCGGAGGGTCTGGGACTGCCGGATATCCGCTTTGGTTCGCTGTCTGAGATGATGGACTACCTGAAAACGCTTGACAAAAAAATACTGCTCATCATTGACGAATACCCCTACCTCAAACAGACCAAAAAGAAAAACGAGGTCGATTCCTATATGCAGGCGGTCATCGACAAACTGCCCGAAAATGTCAAGCTGATACTATGCGGTTCGTACATCACGGTCATGAAAGAACTGCTTGAAGAAAGTAATCCGCTGTTCGGCAGGTTCTCGCTGATACAGCATATCCGTGATTTTGATTATCTTGATTCGGCGAAATTCTATCCCGAACTTTCCGTTCGTGACAAGGTCGCTTTCTATGCGGTGTTTGGCGGAAGTCCCTATGTTCTGGAAAATTTTGACACAAGCCGGTCACTCCGTGAAAATATCAAGCGTTTGCTTTTACCCGAAACAGGTCTGGTTCGGTCGCACATCGAAAATGTCATGCTCAGAGAGATTCAGAAAACCTTTGATGCACGGATACTGGAAATTCTCGGCAACGGCAAGAAACGTTACAGCGAGATACGGAATAGCATTGCGAACAGTGAAACAGGTCTGCTTGATAAGCAATTGAAAATACTGCTTGATATGGAGACTATTCAAAAGACTGAACCAATTAACCGCCGCAATGACAAGAAAAAGCAGTTCTATGAAATTGTAGATAATCTGATGAGGTTCTATTTCACATTCATTTTCGGCAAGGCGGGAACGATCGCCCGTATCGGTGAGGAGCAATTTTATAACCGCAATATCAATGCTGTACTGGAGCAATTCGTCAGCAGACGGCTGGAAGGTATCACCTTGCAATATTTCCACAGAACCGCCCTGCTCGGCAAATATCCCGATATGGACGACTTCGGCAGTTACTGGTACGATGACCCTGCCACGAAAACCAACGGCGAATTTGACTGCGTGATACGGAGAGGTGAGCAGTATGATTTCTACGAATGCAAATATTTTGACAGACCGATGACCCTTACAGAATGCCGTCAGGAAAAAGCACAGCTTAACGGCATCAAGGGTATCACCGTATCAGGTGTGGGATTTGTCTGCACAGGTGGATTTGCGTTTGAGGGTGCAGGGGAATACGAACTTATTGACGGGGAAACACTTTATTTTGACACATAATCAGTTGAATCGAGTAGGGGAATTTCTCTTATAACACAACTTTCGGTGTAGTAATCTAACATTGAAACCAATCCAAATAAGGCTAATCTTTCGTTGCTTATTGCCTGATGTATGTCCCATGTGACATACTCGGGATGTTGTCGTTTCTGCAATCCGGGACATACTCAAACTTATTGATTGTTCGCCCCTTTGCTTCATCTCCATTACAGAGACTTCTTCACTACTATGGGCTCTGCTGACTTCTCACAGTTCGTTGTTACTGGGCTAATGGAACCTCTGTGAGACCTCCACGCTTAAGGTGCACGCTCTTTCCTCTCATCTATCCGCCACATTTACTCGTACTTCCAGCAACTTTTGGACTTCATCTTCTTTGGCAGACTTATCCGTATTTCCGAGCCTTATATGTGATTTCTGTCCGTCGGACCAAGAGTTTGCTTACAGCTTCCTTCAGATTCCACCTCACGATGGACACCCTTGCTGTTCAGCTATACACTTCCTCATTGCCTAGGCGTGTTTGGGACTTTCACCCGTTAGATCGCGTCCATGGCGCGCAAACCAAAAGCCGTGCAATTTTTCCCTGCACGGCTGATTTTCTTCTTTCAGACACGTAATCTTTCAGCGATTTCTCTTATGGCATTGCAGAATCTGTAATAAAGTCCTTGTTTCTATTTCTGTATATGATCTATCAATTTCTGATACAATTTCTGACTGATCCGTATTTCGTTTTCTTTCAGACATTCTATACATCTTTCTATATCTTTTTTTGTCAGGATCTTTTCATCAAACGCCTGTGCCAATATTCCCATAGTGCCGGCAATCTTTATTCCCATCTTTTTAGCAACTTCTCTGCCTTTACGCTCATCCATTAACAGTACATCCGATTGCTTTTCATCCGCCAAAATAATAGCCTCACTTTCTCCCGCATCCAGACCGGTAAAATTTCGCAATATCATGACAGATTTTTTATTGTCCACTTCTTCCCTAAAAAGGAATCCGCTCTCCTGAACTATTCTTGCTTCTTCCGCATATGTCTTATTCTCTGTTAACTCCTGATATACTGCATCAGGAATATAAACAGCGCCAAATAATTTTCTAAGAATTTCCAACTGTCCTGTTTTTATTAAGGAAATAATCGGCGTAGTATCTGAAACAACAATCATGTTTTCCCCCTTAATTTTTTTAAAACTGTTAAGTCTTCTTCAAATTCTTCTTCTGTTTCATCAAAATATGGCAAACCCAATTTCCCATACAGTACAATCAAATCCATCTTTTGAATTCCAAGCATTTCCGCTGCCTTTCCATGAGAGATTACGCCATTTTTGATATAGGGATATACTAACATCGCATTCCGTGTTATCTGCGCTTCTTTATCCTCTAACACTGCAAACGGCACAATTTCTTCCGGCACATCAATCTCAATCTTTGTCATCGCCATAACAATCCTCTCCTTTTAACGCTGCGCTTCCATAAATGCGGATTTTGCATCATGCAGCGGTTCTATCACTCCGTCACAGATACGGTAAGCCTCGCCTAAAATCTCTTCATTTCCATTTTCCGAATAAAGATAGCTCCCGTCACAAATGGCATAAAATTCATGCCCCTTACTGTCAGGACAGGTTATTTCCTCAAATAATTTCTTGCCATCTAAAACGTCATCTTTTATTTTATCGTAATGTGGAATTAACATAGATTCCGTCAGCCCTAATCCCGGAAAGAACCTGACATAATCACTGCTTACCGCTTCCCCTTCCAGTTCCGGCTGCGCATATACTATGGAAGCTGCATTCATGCTTCCGGCGCTGATCCCCATAATCACGCCTTCAAAATCTTCAAGCATTTCTTTCAAATGAATTTCTTCAAAAAAAGCCGCCTGCGTAGGTACGTGTCCCCCGCCTAAAATAAGAAAATTGCTCTTTCCTACCAATTCCTCAGCCATATCCTGATTCTGCCTGTCCAGAATATAATAAGAATCAAATTCCATATCGGACAATTTTGCCGCCCGGCGGATACTGTCAGCAAATTTCTTCGTTCCCACGGCGTCATCCGGAGACGCTGTAATAAACAACGCATTTTTATTCTTTTCTGATGCTTTCCTCAGTTTGTCCACAAATCCATTTTCATTATTAAACATTCCACCCGGCTCTGTAACCGGAGAGCTTGTTAAAAAAAGTATTCTATTCATCCCTTGTCCTTTCTTTAAATTTTTATTATTATAACGCCTTTCTCCTTATATTACAACCACTTATGTCCTGTCATAATACTGCGCCTGCGCAAGCCACATTTCATAATATTTCCCCTGCCTGTCTTTTACCAGCTCGTCATGGCTTCCCATCTGGACAAGCCTCCCCTCATGGAAGACCGCAATCTTTTTACAGAACCGGCATGAGGATAAACGGTGGGAAATATAAATCGCCGTCTTATCCTTCACAATGCTGTCAAATTTTGTATAAATCCCATATTCCGCAAGGGGATCGAGCGCGGCGGTCGGCTCGTCCAAAAGGACAAACGGGGCTTCTTTATAAACCGAGCGCGCAATGGCGATTTTCTGCGCCTCCCCGCCGGAGATTTCCAGCCCGTCCTCATCAAACCCTTTATAAAGATAAGTTTTAAGCCCATGATCCAGCTCCTCCAAACGTTCCCCAAACCCGGCGTCCGTAAGGCATTCCGCTGCTTTCCCGGCATCATAGTCCACCGAAACAGCGACATTTTCCCCCAGCTGGAACGGAAACAGGACATAATCCTGAAATACCACCGAAAACAGGCGGCTGTATTCCTCTTTCCTGAATTTCCGGATATCCACGCCGTTTAATAAAATCTCCCCCTCGGTCGGATCATACAGCCTGCACAACAGCTTGATGAGGGTGGTCTTTCCCGATCCGTTCATGCCGACAATCGCGAGTTTTTCCCCGATCTGCAGTTTCATGGAAACATGGCGGAGCGCATAAGTTTCCGTCCCCGGGTAACAAAACGAAACATCCCGGAATTCAATCTGATATTCATTGTCGCTCCGTTTCTCTACCGGCAATTTTCCCGCATACATTTCATTTTCCAGCTCTAAAAATTCCAGCGTGCTTACATTCTTCCTTGCGGTCAGGGCAAATTCCTGAATCCCCATAACCAGGCCCGAAACCGCCGCCATCAGGCTCCCGATACAGCCCGCAAACCTGACGACATTCCCGATGCTCACTCCCCCTCCCAGCGCCGCCAAAACCACCGGCAGATACGCCCCATTTCTCATAATAGTTTCTGCAAAAGCCCCGAAAAATCCCTCCCCAAACTGCCCGGCGGCGCCGTCTTTTAACTTCTTCCTCGACAGCCCGCTGAAAAGCGGATCAACCGTCCACCGCTTCATTAAGGAATATCCGTCATAGAGCCTTATCTGTTTCCCGATACTATGAAACCCTTCATTCTCCATCGCAAGATCCCATGCCCCGCTGAGCGCTTCTTCTTTCTCGTCCTCTCCCAGAGTCCAGAACATATACCGGTGAACTTTTTTCATAGAAGAATTCCGAAACCCTGCCCCTGCCGCAGCAAGAAAAACCACCAGCGCAAAAGCTGCCGCAGCCCCACAGGAAACAGCAATCTCAGCCATAACCTGTGCGCCAAAAACCACAGCCCCGAAAATATTCAAAATCCCATAAAAAATTCCGTTTATGTTATAAAAAACAGTATTTCCATTTCCCCAATTCAAATCTCTCTGAATCCGTCTTCGTAATTCCCTTACTTCTTCACTGTCAATTTTAGCAAAATCCATCGTGAGCATTTTGCTCCCTATCCCGCTGCTATAAAGAAAAAACATCCGCTCACGCCGCACTTCCATCCGGTTCCAAATCGTGCTTGCTATGCAGTTAAGGAAAAATACCGCCGCCGTCGTAACAACGGCAGCCCTGATGATTTCCCTGTAATCCCCCTTCGGGAGGGCGTCTAAGACATAGGCGGACAATAACAGCCCCAGATAAGGGACCGTTACATTGATCATATGGACGATCCCCGTAAACCAGAAGTAGCTCCTGTCCATGCCATGAATAACGCCGAATATCTTTTTCATATTTTTGATATGCTCCCGAAGCGGAAGCCTTCCTGTCAAATCCGTTTCCATTTTATGCCTCCTCCTGATAATAACGGCTCTGCACCTGAAACATTTCCGCATAAGCCCCGTTTTTCTCCATCAGCTCTTCGTGGGTTCCCATTTCCACAATCGCTCCACCTTCTATCATCACAATCCTGTCGGAAAAACGCGTGCTTGCCAGGCGGTGAGAAATAAAAACAGCCGTTTTATTTTTGGTATACTGATTGTAACTATGGTAAATCTCGCTTTCCGCAATCGGATCTAAAGCCGCCGTCGGCTCGTCCAAAACCATGACCGGAGCATCCTTATACAAAGCCCTCGCCAGAAAAAGCCTCTGCTTCTGCCCTCCCGACAATTCGATTCCGGAAGTCTTTATCTGCCTTGTCATATAGGTATTCAGCCCAATCTTTTTCTCTTCCAGCAGTTCTTTTAAGCCTGCCTTTTCCAGCGCAAGCCATGCCCGCCCCTCATCCACGCGATCCGCCCTGTCCACGGCAATATTCTCCCCGATAGAAACCGGCAGTATCATATGTTCCTGAAAAACGACGGAAAACAGCGCATAAACTTCCCGCTTCGGAAACCGCTTCAAATCAATCCCGTTCAGTAAAATCTGCCCGGCATCCGGCTCATAAATACCGCACAACAGCTTTACAAACGTCGTTTTCCCCGCCCCGTTCACGCCGACAAGGGCAATTTTTTCCCCGGCATGGATCGTCAAATTGAAATTTCGGAAAATCTCTTTGTCCTCTCCGTCTGTCCCGCCGGAATTTTTATAAGAAAAGCAGACATCCCGGAATTCAATTTCCAGCGGAAGCAAAAGCTCACTGGTATGCCTGTCGCCGCTGTCCATATCCACATCCGGAAGGCTTAGATAATTCCTGATATCGTCCGTCCCGTTCGCCGCGTCGCGGAGATCCGCCAGACCGTCCATAATGCCGGTGACAAAATTGGAAAAGCCGGTAATGGCGCCAAAATAAAGGACAAATTCACTGACTGTCACCTTCCCATTTGCCGCGCTGTAAATCAAAAATACATAAGCTGCCATATCCCGCAGCATCGTGATAAAAAAGCGCAGTTTTTCATAGAAAGACTGCTTCCGAAACAAGATTCTGTCAAAAGACAGAAACGCGGACAGAGCCCGATCCCTTAACGCAAGCAGCCACGGATTCATATGGAAAATATGGATTTCCTTCGCATTGTCCGTATTCTGCATGGAATTGACAACACAGTAATATTTCTGCCAGAGATCAGATTCCTCCCCCTTGTTCTTTTCCCTGTACCGAATCTGCGATAAGCTGATCCGGTAATTGATAAAAGATAAGAGTAACAGAAGCAGCAATATTTCCTTGCTTAACACAAACAATACGGAAGAATATAACAGAAAACTGAGCAGGGAAGATACCAGCGCCACCGTTCCTGTCACCATGCGGGAACTTGCCGACCAGTCGCCGTTTGTCAGTGAACTGACCGCCTTTACATAGAGCTGCCTTTTCTCCCCGGCTTCCGTATCCGGACAGGGAATCTTTAAGCTTTTCAAAAACAGCAGCCCCATGATATGGGTTCTCTGATTATTATAAAAAAAATACTTTCCTTCCGATACCGACTGTTTTATGCCATACATCACTGCCATCAGCAGCGCAAAGCCGCCCAATACCGCTGCCGCCTTTGATGCCGGAGCCTGTTCCATGACAAGATCCACCGCAATTTTAGGCAGGTAAATATCCAGCAGCGGAAGAAACGCGCCGATTACAATTTCCACTGCGCAGCAGAGCAGAACCACCGGCTCATACTTTTGATAAAACCGGAGAAAAAAATAAATATCACTGAGAATAGAATACTTCTTTTCCATAAAATCCCCCTTTGTCTTGTTGCTTACCATGTTTCTTTTCAGAGTATAACACAAATTTCTGAAAAAAGAGGGATTTGGCACGAACGGTCATAATATGGCACGAATGGCAGTCATTTCTATTTTATTCTCAGCCCTTGAAGAAATCACAAAGTCCATTGCAAACGGAATTAAATCGTGATATAGTAGATCAAACACCGGAATATTGCTTTTTCAAAAAAAAGATTCAGGAAATGATTCCGGAGAAAGGAATGTAACATGATCACAGTTCTTGGAATAGAAAATTTTAAGGTTCTCAAGCAT
>CANREH010000078.1 GCA_947629585.1 uncultured Lachnospiraceae bacterium
GATTTACGTTTTCTTAAAGAAATCCTCAGAAAACGTTCACAATATTTACAATTTCCTGCTCTTTTTTAAGTTATTTTTGATTAAAAATTAAGTTAATGTAGGTCATCAAAGCCGCCGGCTAACCAAGTTTCTTTACAGAAAGCGTAACGGTTTCCCCGTTGATGTTCCATTCCTTCACGCTGCCGTCCGTGTCCTTCACAATGTCATCTGCAAGCACTTTTCCGGCGATCATTTCCCGGTTTCTCTCTATAATGGAAGCAATCTTTTCATTTCCGCTGCTGCCCACTTTAATATGATCCATCACTTCAAACCCGGCTTCCTTGCGCATGGTCTGGAGCTTGCTGATGATCTCATAGACAAAGCCTTCCTCGATCAGTTCTTCGCTTAAATTCGTGTCCATAACAACAGTAATGCCATAGTCCTCGCTGCTGATAAAGCCCTCTTTCTGCGCCGTTTCAATTAACAGATCGTCCTTCTCCAGGACTTCCTCTGTCTGATCGACCGTAATGGTAAGCGTCCCTTTTTCATTCAGCTCATCCATCGCCTTGTTTCCGTCCAGTTCGGAAAGAATCTGCTTTACTTCATTTAACTTCTTCCCGAAACGGCGTCCCAGGGTCTTTAACTGCGGCTTAAAGGTATAATCCGTAAAGCTTCTGACAT
Source organism: uncultured Lachnospiraceae bacterium (assembly GCA_947629585.1). Classification (GTDB taxonomy): domain Bacteria; phylum Bacillota; class Clostridia; order Lachnospirales; family Lachnospiraceae; genus MGBC100174. Next base: position 661 of record CANREH010000078.1, read on the forward strand.
CATCCGTAACAACGACCTTTTTAACATTTAATTCGTCTTCCACAATTTCCTCAAAGAACCCGGAAAGCTCTTTTTCCGCCTTGACATACATCGTGCCAATCGGCTGGCGGTTCTTGATATTGGCAGTATTTCTTGCGGCGCGCCCTAAAACGACAATCTGAAGCACTTCTTTCATGTCCTCTTCCAACTGCTTATCGATAAAGCTTTCCTCCACCAGTGGGAAATCGCAGAGATGAATGCTCTCCGGCGCATCCTTATCCACACTTCTTACCAGGTTCTGGTAAATATCTTCCGTCATAAACGGAATCATCGGCGCCGCCGCCTTGCTAATCGTGACAAGCGCTGTATATAATGTCATATAGGCATTGATCTTGTCAGCCTCCATGCCCTTTGCCCAGAAACGCTCCCTGCCGCGGCGCACATACCAGTTACTCATCTCATCAACAAAATCCTGCAGTGCCCTTGCCGTTTCCGGAATCCTGTAATTTTCCAGATTTTCATCCACAGCCTTGACCGTAGAAGAAAGCCTCGACAGAAGCCACTTATCCATCACGGAAAGGCTCGTGTAATCCAGGCGGTGCTCCATTGGGTTAAACTGGTCAATCTCGGCATACAGGACATAGAACGCATACGTATTCCAGAGCGTCCCCATGAACTTTCTCTGCCCCTCCATGACAGCCTTCCCATGAAAACGGTTCGGAAGCCACGGCGCGCTGTTGATATAGAAATACCAGCGGATTGCGTCCGCCCCATACTGCTCCAGCGCTTCAAACGGATCGACCGCATTGCCTTTGGATTTGCTCATCTTCTGCCCGTTTTCATCCTGCACATGCCCAAGCACAATGACATTTTTATATGGGGACTTGTTAAACAGTAATGTCGATTCTGCCATCAGGGAATAAAACCATCCTCTGGTCTGGTCAACAGCCTCGGAAATAAAATCCGCCGGGAACTGCTGCTCAAACAATTCCTTATTCTCAAACGGATAGTGGTGCTGCGCAAACGGCATTGCTCCCGAGTCAAACCAGCAGTCAATTACCTCCGGGACGCGGTGCATTTCCTTTCCGCACTTCGGGCATGGGATCGTGACGGCGTCAATATACGGCCTGTGCAGCTCCACCTTTGCATTATCCGGATTGCCGCTTTTTTCGGCAAGCTCCGCCCTGCTGCCAATGGCTTCCATATGCCCGCATTCGCATTCCCAGATATTTAACGGCGTACCCCAGTAACGGTTCCGGGAAACGCCCCAGTCCTGGATATTTTCCAGCCAGTCGCCGAAACGTCCCTTTCCAATCGACTCCGGAATCCAGTTGACAGTATTGTTATTGCGGACCAAATCATCCTTTACCGCCGTCATCTTGATAAACCAGGATTCCCTTGCATAATAAATCAACGGCGTATCGCACCGCCAGCAGTGCGGATAGCTGTGCTCAAATTTCGGGGCGGAGAATAATAAGCCTTTCTTATCCAGATCCGTTAATATCATCGGATCTGCCTTCTTACAGAAAATCCCCGCATAATCCGTTTCCTTTGTCATCTGCCCTTTGCCGTCAACGAGCTGCACAAACGGAAGATCATAATTTCTTCCGACATTGGCATCGTCTTCACCAAATGCCGGGGCAATATGGACAACGCCCGTGCCGTCGCCCATCGTTACATAGGTGTCGCATGTCACATAAAATGCCTTTTTATGCTGCTTTTCACAGATGTCCAGCGCATAGTCAAACAACGGCTCATATTCTTTATATTCCAGCTCTTTCCCTGTATAGGTTTCCAATACTTCATAGGATTTCCCTTCTTCGGCAAGATTCCCGAGGACAGAATCCAGAAGTGCCTCCGCCATATAATATATATAGCCGTCCGCCGCTTTTACTTTGCAGTACTTCTCATCCGGGTTCACGCAGAGAGCCACATTCGAAGGCAGCGTCCACGGAGTCGTCGTCCATGCAAGGATATAAGCGTCCTCATCCTTCACCTTAAACCTTGCGACAGCGGAACGCTCCTTGATATCCTTATAGCCCTGCGCCACCTCATGGGAAGACAGAGGCGTCCCGCAGCGCGGGCAGTAAGGGACAATCTTAAAGCCCTTATACAGAAGCTTCTTATCCCAGATTTGCTTTAACGCCCACCATTCGGATTCGATAAAATCATCATGATAGGTTACATACGGGTGATCCATATCCGCCCAGAAACCGACCGTGCCGGAAAAATCTTCCCACATGCCCTTATACTTCCAGACCGATTCCTTACATTTGGAAATAAACGGATCGAGCCCGTACTCTTCAATCTGCTCTTTCCCGTCAAGCCCCAGAAGCTTTTCCACTTCCAGCTCCACCGGAAGCCCGTGCGTATCCCAGCCCGCTTTTCTCGGCACCATATAGCCCTTCATCGTGCGGTAACGCGGGATCATATCCTTGATAACCCGGGTCAGGACATGCCCGATGTGAGGCTTGCCATTCGCCGTTGGAGGACCGTCATAAAATGTGTACGTCTCTCCCTCTTTCCTGGAATCAATGCTTTTTTCAAAGATCTTATTCTCTTTCCAAAACTCCGCCGTTTTCTTTTCCCGATCCACGAAATTCAGATTCGTCGATACCTTCTGATACATAAAATAACCCTGCCTTTCCATAAAAATTAAAAAAACCGCCCTGAAATAGGACGGGAATATTACTCTATGCCGCGAAACCACCTATTCTTCACTGCACTCCGCATAATGCGTTCATGCCGCTTCCATATAACGGTGGACACCGGCGGGGCTTACTTAAGGATACTAACCACACTGTTCAGCCTGCAGCTTGGGAGGGATCTTCCCCTTATCCTACTCATACCGGGTTCCCACTGTCCCCGGCTCACTGGGATTTTGAAATAAGGCTACTTTCTCCGTCATCGTCTTTAGGCTGACTGTACCATAAAACCTAAAAACTGTCAAGAGAATTTTGCCGCATCTGAATCATCTGCAATCAGTCTTTTGACATACCGCTTTTCAACAGCCACGCGGCCAGACATTTCTTTTGAAAAGTCCGGTATGAATTGATAATTTTTCACAGTAAAAATTTCAGGATTTTCAAAAGAAACTGTCTGTGACAGTGGCGTTCCTCTTAAGAATTCAAAAGACTAATCGCAGTGCCGTATGGCTGAACTGTTGCAAAATTTTAGCGTCGATTCTTGACAATTCCAACAATAATCTCTATACTACAATAGCTAACAGGAACAAAGGGGCAGTTTTGCCATTGAAGAAAGGAGTGGTATCTGTGAGACGCTACTTTGCTATCTTTTTCACCATTTTCTTCCTTGTCCTCAGCGCCAGCTTTATTTCTATCGAACTTTACCTCGGCTGTCATGCGGACGCCTCTGAAAATGACTATGAAGAATATGAAACCAGGACATTTGAATATTATTATAACGATACCGACAATGAGGAGCCTGCCATGTCTGACACAGGCGCTTATCTCTCTACCTCCGGCAGCATCTCTTCCGAAACCATTATGGAAATCAAAGATGCCCAGGCTGCCAAAGAAGAAAAAAATAAAACAGAAAAAAAGCCAGAAAAAACAGCTATAGACACCACGGTCGGAAGCTATCGGCAGATTGTGAACCGCGATTATAAGCTGCCGGAAGATTACCGCCCGGAAGATCTGACAGAACCGGATGTCCGTTTTATCTTTGAAGGCTCTTACGACAAACGGAAGCTGCGGCAAAAAGCCTCCGACGCTTTAGAAGAGCTGTTTGCGGCTGCGGAAAAAAAGAACCTGATTCTCTATGCCGTATCCGGATTCCGTTCCTATGAACGGCAGGATGAGATTTATACCAGCAACCTTTCGTCCAAAGGTTCGGAACACACCAACCAATACTCCGCCAAGCCCGGCACAAGCGAGCACCAGACAGGGTTAGCGATAGACGTCTCTTCCCTTTCCGCCGGTCTTGAGCTTACCGAAAGCTTCGCCTCGACGGACGAAGGCATCTGGCTTGCGAAGAACTGCTGGAAATACGGCTACATTCTCCGCTACCCGAAAGAAAAAGAAAAAATCACCGGGTACGCCTACGAACCCTGGCATATCCGCTATGTCGGGAAAAAGCTCGCCAAAGAAATCTACGACAGCGGGCTCTGCATGGAAGAATACTACGGCTGTGATTAAACAAAAAAGGAAGGAGAAAAGCCAGAGAAGATCTTTTCATCTTTCTCTGTGGCATGATACAAGCTATGAGACTATTTCTGATTGGAATTTATTTAATTTACTATTATATCAAAAGCCTGTTTTTATGGCCGAAAGCCGCTGCCGCCGGAAAAACGGATCATGTAAGACAGTTGGAATTTTCCCAAAGGCATATTTCCGGCGCGCTCAAAAAGATCCTGTTCCTCTCCGGTACAAAGGTTACAAAAAAAGGGCTGGAAAATATCCCGAAAGACCGGGCGTGCCTGTTTATCACCAACCACAGGGGATATTATGACATTTTACTAGGATATACCACCATTCCGGTACGCGTAAGCTATGTGGCAAAAAAAGAAATGGAGCATATGCCGCTCATTGCCCACTGGATGCGCCTTTTAGACTGCCAGTTCCTGGACAGGAAAGACGTAAAGGAAGGCATGAAAACAATCCTTGCCTCCATCGATCTCATCAAAAACGGGCAGTCTGTCGTCATCTCGCCGGAAGGGACCAGGAACTCTGCCGACCAACTGCTGCCGTTCCATGAAGGAAGCTTTAAAATCGCCACAAAAACAGGATGCCCTGTCATTCCTGTCGCTATCAACAATACCAATGCCGTCTTCGAAGATCACCTTCCCTGGGTCCGTTCCGCAAAGACCTGCATCGAATTTGGCAGACCGATTTATCTGGAAACCCTGACAAGAGAGCAAAAAAAGACCCTTCCGGAGGATGTGCGGGCACTGATCCAGAAAATGTATGATAAAAACAAAAAAGAATGCGTTTGATTTGCATTTTTTTCCAAATCCTGTTATACTGATAAAAAACCCTGAGGGAAGGAGAAAAGCCATATGAAACCTTGGCTGATTGTCTTACTTGTTGTTATCCTGGTGCTTGTCGCCGCTCTCATTGCGCTTTATTATTTCGGCAATAAAATGCAAAAAAAAGCCTCTGAAAACCAGGCGCAGATGGAAGCCGCCTCACAAACCGTCTCCATGCTCGTGATTGACAAGAAACGCCTGAAACTATCCGAAGCGGGGCTTCCGCAGGTTGTCATCGACCAGACACCCAAATATATGCGGCGTTCCAAAGTACCGATTGCAAAGGTAAAGGTAGGCCCGCAGATCCTAAACATGATCTGCGACGAAAAAGTATTTGAGGTGCTTCCGACCAAAAAAGAAGTCAAAGCAACGGTCAGCGGAATTTACATCATGGGCGTGCGGGGACTCCATTCTGCCCTTGAGAAACCGACGGAGAAAAAAGGCTTCTTCCGAAAGCTCCAGGACAAAGCAAGAAAAACCCTGGAAGAACAGCAGGCCGCGGAACATGCACAGGCCAAAGGAAAAAAGAAATAGGAAAAAACGGACGGCATACGCCGTCCATTTTTTCTTTCCTTCTATCTTCTATTTTTATCTTCTATCCGTCTGCCGATACCCTACTCATTTGCCACCACCTTGATTACAATGCTGCAGTCGGAAATATAGCTGTAATTCATATCAAGCCCATAAGTTAACTCAGCCACAATTTCCCGTTCACTCTCCTGCAAGCTTACCTTTGTTGTGTGGGTACTGATAATCAGTTCTCCAAAAGGGGTATTGTAGCTTGTCACGTTCTTCTTTCCCGTTTCAAATACCATATGTACATTGGTAAGGCCGCTTTTAATAATTTCCACCAGCCCTTCCCCAAGAATCACTGTATTTTTCGTAAGATCCGTATTGGCACGGCCTGCGGGCGTGCTTTCCCCATACCCGAAACTATTCTCCGTCATATACTCGTCATACAGAATAAAATGCCTGCCGCCTTCTTTATAATATCTCCCGGCAGAAATCACTTCCACAGGCTCATCCCCGTCATCCGCAAACTGAAGTCCTGTTATCCCAATCATTACTTGCTCTGTCACGTTTCCATATCCTTTCTAAACTATGCAGCCGGGCAGCTGCGTAATATCTTCTTTCCGTATTTTACACGTTTATGCGATAATGTCAACTAAAAATTTCTAAAAACAGTTCTTCCAGGCGAAAACGGTATTCATATAAAACCCCGCCTTCCTCTTTCAGCAGGGAATGATATTCTTTTTTCGTCAAGGCTTTTTTCAGCTTCTTCTTCGATTGCTTTGGCACTTTCTCGCAGGTTCCGTCTACCAGACACAGGGTTGGGAACATGACGCACCACCAATTATGCCCCTTTCCTGTCCCAAGCACGACACGCACAGCCTCATATTCCCCTGCGGGAAATGTCAAATCCCCATAGGTTTTTACCGGAAATTTTGTATGCTCCAGAACCGCCTCCGCCTGATAATCCGCCCCTTCCTCCAAAAGGATCTGATTCGCTTCTTCTGTTATCGCGGCAAGCTGTGCGGACAGAATCTCTTCCGCTTCCTCTTTGGTCTGCGCCCGCTCCATAGCAGACTGCACCCTGCCCAGAATCCTGTCCCGGACCTGATATTTTATTCTCTGATCCTCTTTGGAATCACTGTTCGCAATCACATGAAAACGGATGACGGCATCCGAAATATCCCGCTGCATCTGCACATTTTTACAATACACAGAAAACAGCGTCCAGACAAAAACAATCCCCGCTGCCAAGCCTGCCATCATTAGATACTCCTGATATCCTCTTTTTTTGTTCCCTTCCATGTCATGCCCTCCTTACCGACCCGATATGGAAAAGTTTCCCCTATTTTCTGTTTTTATACCTTGTAGAAAATCTTTTTTTCCGTTATACTGATAGATGATCGTAACAGTTCAGCCATCAGCTCGATTTGGCTGCTCCGCAGCCTGTTTCGCCGCTAAAGCGGCTAAAATCTCGCTTCTGGCAGAGCGCCATATGTCAAAAATAGTGAAAATTGATCCTTACGAGTAAACTCGACGGTTCAATTTTCCTATTTTTGCCGCATGGCTGAACTGTTACAGATGATCTGATATTTTGCATATGCACCCGGCATATATTACCGGAAGGAGGACTGTTTTATGGAAACTATTACTTTATACGCTTATGGAAAAATCAACCTGGCGCTTGACGTAATCGGCAGGCGTCCAAACGGCTACCATGATGTCCGTATGATCATGCAGTCTGTCGGCGTCCGTGATACGCTGACCATAAAAAGACGCCCGCTCGCCAATGACATCCGGCTGATTTCCAATTTTACGGAAGTACCCAACCAAAAGGATAACCTGGCTGTCAAAGCCGCCGCCCTGTTAAAAAAAGAATTTTCTATTTCGGAAGGCATGGAAATCACGTTGACGAAACGGATTCCCGTCGCCGCAGGCATGGCAGGCGGCAGCACCGACGCGGCGGCAGCCTTAAAAGCAGTCAATACACTGTTTTCCTTAAACCTTACGGAAAAACAGCTTGCCGCTTACGGCGTAAGCCTCGGCGCCGACGTTCCTTACTGCCTGCTCTCCGGAACCGCCCTTTCGGAAGGGATCGGGGAAATCTTAACCCCGCTTTCCAAAGCCCCGGAATGTCATGTCCTTTTAGTCAATCCCCGCATTCCTATTTCCACCAAAGACGTTTATGAACATCTGGATGCGGTGGAATCTCTCAGCCATCCGGATATCGACGGTATTATCGCCGCCATCTCCAGGAATGACTATACTGCCATGACCGCAAAGCTGGAAAACATTTTGGAAAGCGTAGTTATTCCAAAAAATCCTGTCATTGCCAAAATCAAGGAAACCATGCTGTCCCTCGGGGCGGACGGCACACTGATGAGCGGCAGCGGGGCCACGGTCTTCGGACTGTTTTCCAGCCAGGAACGCTGCCATGCGGCCGCCTGGAAGTTCCGGGCAGAAAATTCCAACTGGTATACTGCCGACACGGTTTTTGTTTAAATTTCCATATTTTTATATAAAAGCTGTAATTTTTTTTTAAAAGATGCCGATATTTATGTTATAGTAAAAAAGTATCATAAATGAAATTAAGAAAATCAAGATTTAAAGGAGGAATTATTATGGATATGGGTATTTCCGAAAATATTGGAATTTCATACAGCACAGAATCACCAACGGTCAAGAAAGCAGTCCGCGAGAATACAGATTCTTCTGCTGTGAGCACTTCCAGCACAAGTGCATCAAAGAAAGATACCGCTGCCGTTACTTATGAGAAGTCAGCGGAGAATGAGACCGAGTCCACCAAGAAGCTTTACAAACCGGACACTGATTTGATCCAGAAGCTTAAGACCGACGCTGAGAACAGAAGCGCGCAGCTTCAGAGCCTGGTAGAGAAGATGCTGACAAAGCAGGGGCAGGCTTTCACCAAAGGCACCGATATGTGGGAGCTTCTCCGCACAGGTAAGTTACAGGTTGATCCGGAGACGGCTGCACAGGCAAAGGACGATATCTCGGAAGATGGCTACTGGGGCGTAAAGCAGACCTCAGAACGTCTTGTTTCTTTTGCAAAGGCACTGACCGGAGGCGATCCATCTAAGGCAGACGAGATGATCAACGCATTCAAGAAAGGCTACGAACAGGCAGAAAAGGCATGGGGCGGCGAGCTTCCTGGCATCTGCAAGGAGACTTACGACTCTACCCTTCAGCAGCTTACCGACTGGAAAGAATCTCTGGAAACAGAAGCAAGCATGACAGCCGCAGCGGCTCAGTAAATTACATACCATAGAGAAAAAAAAGGCGGTCAGTGACCGCCTTTTTTTTCTCTATTCCCAGCTTTTATCTGCCTGCCGCTTACAGATACGCAGGCACCTGCTTTACAATCAGGATTTTCTCCCCTTCCTTCACGTCTTCGCTGCTTTTCTCATTCATTTCCAAAAGCCGGTTGACCTGAATATGGAATTTCTTCGCAATCGACCACAGACTGTCGCCGTTTTTCACAATATACCCTATCATCCCCGGAAGCGACTCATAATAGCTTGCCGGAATCTCTTCCTCTTTCATGCCCGTGATGACAGGCTCCCTGATTTTATCAAACACAATGGTATCCAGGCTGATAACCACCTTAGCCTCCGCTTCATTTCCGTTTGCCATGACAGCGGAAAGCTGCTCTAAGGACGGACGCACTTCAAATACGCTCTCCGGCGAAATTCCCCGCACCTCAATCGTATGCTGGAACGGGATCATTCCCTTGACCGCGCTGACCGGAGCAAAATCATCATCCGTCAAATATAATAACTGCAGCTCGACAACGCCCTCCACATGGATTCCATTCTCGACAATCTGCTGCTCATCCAACTGCACCTCTCCCGAAGCATGGCACAGTTCCAGCACCTTCCCTGTTCCCGACGGGATCTCAATCCTGTCCTGCACCCTCATGCTGCTGTTATTTTTCATCAGCATACTCTCATAGCAGGCTTCTCCCTTCACCGGAACCAGCTCCCGATCCACGGCATAGGCATCCTCCAAAAGCGTCACCTGCTCATTTTCATAGATACGCAGCTCCAGGTTCAGGACCGCTTCCATGTCAAAAATGCGTTCCTCCCCGTCCACATCCGGCTTTACCTGCACATCCTGGCGGAGCACAATCATTTCCACATCCGGCACCATGCCCTCCGTGGCATTATTCGCTTCCACATTCCCCTGGAACTGCCTCTGTGCCTCCATAAAGCTTAAGCCTTTGCCGTCTTCCCCCGTATAAATGACAAACAGGCTGACATCCCCGTTAATTTCCAGCTTATCCTCCAAAAGCCTCGTGGAAATATTGGAAGTGGTAATATTATAATAAAGAATCTCCCCGATATTCGGCTTGCCTGCCGGAAGCGGGAACTCCTCCTTAATGCGCAGCGTATCTTTTTTAGAAAGCACCTGCTTCGCCATCGTCAAATCCCTGTTCTTTACACAAACGTTTTCCTCCGTTTCCATGCCGCTGACTGCCTCGGCATCATACATTTCCTCCGCCGTTATGAAAAAGGTCACGATTGCCTTCGCGCTGATCTTGCGGGAATTGATAAGGTTGACCGTAAAATCCTCCCGGTTCCACTTTACTTTGATATGATCCTCCACGCCTGCCTCATCCAAATGTACCACCTCTTCAAACGGGATTTCCCCGTTAATGCTGTGGATCGGGCGCGTGTCATTCTCACTTAAATACAAAAGCTGGAAAGAAAGGCTTCCCTTCAACATCACCTTCCCATTCATTGCCCGTACCTCAGACAGCACAATATTCCCCTGTTCCTTCATAATCTTCATAATATCCGGCTTCATATCGGGAACGTTAAAATCATCATCAAACGTCAGCTGAATTGTCGTCCTGGCTTTTAATTTATTCATATGAATTACTTTCTGCAGTAATTCCATGTCATCTCCTCCTTTTCTGGAACAAGTTTCTGAAAAAACCTGCCGCCGCCCATTTTTTTGCAAAAACAAACGATCTTACTTACACATTATATGCGTTCTTTTCCCGCCTTATGACGAAAATACGACACTCTTATCCTTATTTTCTATTTTTACTACAACATAAGGATAAGAAACCGCTTTTTCCACCGTTTCCCCCTTTTCCGGGCCCTTTAATGTCGTCAGGAAATAAACGGCATTGTCCGTTTCATAAACACGATCCACCGTAATGCTGTACCCTCCCGTATTTTTCATGCCATATCCCTGCACAATGTACAAATATCCGTTATACCCATAGGTAAGCTTAAACGGCGTTTCCTTTTTTTCCGCAATCACAGATTTTAATTCCTCCGGGAAATCCGCTTCCTCGACCACGGTAAAATCCACCTGCTTCTGCTCTGCGCTATCCTCTTTCTTTCCGCAGGCGGAAACAAAGACAAGAAAAAAGCAAAAGACAAGCAACAGCTTTCTGCTACTCATAAAAAACCCCTTTTTCTTCCAGTTTATGCCGGGAAAAAAAGGGGTATTCCTGTCTTGCAGCAAATTCCTGAAAAATCCGTTTTCAATCGTAACCGTTCAGGCCCGGCCTCTCCTGATCCGGTCAAAAATCAGGAAAATGAGCGTAGCGGCCGCTCCCGTAACCAATACAAAGACCGTATTACAGGAAACCGCAATATAAATTTCATCCAGCATTGCCAGATATGACCGCAGGGACAGCGTAACATACATTCCGGTAAAGCACAGGTTTGGCAGAAGAATTTCCGCCGTTCCCTGCCGGATATCCCGAAACAAAATCCATGCCAGCAGAAGGAACTGTATTACCGTAATCACAAAATACTGCCAGCCAATAAACGAGCCAAGCCCTTCCGCCCTGATCCCAAAGACAGCCTCTCCCTTCTGAATGCAGGCAGTGCTGTAAGAGAGAATCCCAAAGGAATAAATACTCATGGCAATAGAAATCATTCCTAAGCATACGTCAGATTTTTTTACCGTCTTTTTTTTCTCCTGGGAAAATGTAAAAAGATACAGCCCTGCCATCAATATCGGCATAGGGAGAAAATTAACCCGAATCTGCCATGTCCCAATCGTCATAGTTCCCCAGTCATAGCGCATGATAAAGACTCCAAAAAGAATTGCCAGAAGCAAAAACGCCCCGTTCATCATTCCGTTCTGGCGCTTTATTTTCTTTGCCGCCTGAAACTCCTTTTTCTCCAGCCCATCGGCGACAATCGCCGTTTTCTTCATCCTGTCAAGGCGTCCTTTGCACTCCGCGCAGGTACGGATATGCTCCTCCACGCACCGCCTGCTTTCCTCAGAACAAATCCCGTCCGCATAAGACGGCAGTAAATCTCTGATAATCTCACAGCTCATCGCTTCCATGTCCATCCCTTCCTTCCCGTTTTTTTAACAGGGCTTCTTTCGCCCTGTAAAATGTCACCCTTGCCCAGTTCTCACTCTTTCCCATGATCTCCCCGATTTCTTTATAAGACAAATCACTTAAGACCCGCAGATACACCACTTCCCGCATTTCGCCCGAGAGCTCCTGGAGCTCCTTTAAAACCTCCAAAAGCTCCACCCTCTTTAAAACCTGGCGCTCCGTATCGGCATCCGCCGGAAGCGTTTCTGGCAGCTCTTCAAAGTCCTGTTTCCCCTGCTTTTCCCAGTACTGGTACAAAAGATGCTTCGCAATCTGGCAGAGCCATGTGGAAATCTTGCAGCTCCCGTCAAAACGCTCCAAAGACCGATACGCCTTAAGAAACGTCTCCTGCGTCAGATCCTCGGCAAGCTGTTCCTCCCTGCAGCGGGAATACAGAAACCGATATACAATTTTCGCATTCTGCCGATAAATCTCCTCCATAACTTCCCTCCTGCCCTACATCACGCTGCGAAGCTGCTCTGAAAGCGTTTTCCTCCCGGCTGCCGCCCGAAGCGCCCTATCCGTAACGGCTGCCGAAACAGTAAGAACCAATCCCCCAAGCAAAAACCCCGCCAGCGGAAACTGCCAGCGGATCTGATATTCAGAAGTATACAGGTGATAAATAACCTGATAACAGCATAACCCCAAAACAGTCCCCGGTAAAAACGCATACAAAATCTGGCACAGCAGCTCATAATATCTCATTTTCTTCAGGCGATCCTCTCCCATTCCAAGCGACAAAAGAACCGCAAATTCCCTTTCCCTGGATTTATTGACGGTAAAGGAAACCGTAACATTGCCGCAGACACAAATCAGCACCAGTACAAAAATAAACCCGGCGCAGAGGATTTCAAAGCCTGCAGCCGCCGCCTTTTCCTGCCTTTTTTCTTCTGTATAGTCAGAAATCTGATACGTTACCTGTTCCGGGCAGATCTTCTCCGCCATTTCCCTCAATTCCTCCGCACAGTCCTGCTCTCCCCGCAGCGATATCCGGTAAAGCCCCTGCTCTAAAAAATCAGGGCTCCATTCTTCCAATTTGGAAAATACCTGCTCAGAAACTAAAATCTGCATCCTAAGCGGTTCCGCAATTTCCGTATATAAAGGCGCTTCCGTAACTATGCCTGCCGCCGTCAGCGCACTCCCCTGCTGCCTGCCGTCCGAATCCGGCGAATCAAAAAGCATAATTTTCTCCCCCGCCGATACGGAAAATGGCCTTCCTCTCACTTTTACGCCGTCTTCCCACCAGGAATGCTCTGCATTGATAAAAATTCCCTGCATTCCTTTTGTTTCCCCGTCAATCCCCGCCTTCTCACAGACAGCCTGCCAGCTTTCCCCGTCAATGCAGAGCACAGACACATCCGGCAGACGGACATCCTTTTTAAACAAAGCCTTCCCTTCCTCTGTAAACGGGTACGGGCTATGCAGATAAAATACGGCTTCTTTTATCGGCTTTAATCCGAATGCAGCCAAACATTGTTCCGCCATAAGGCTGCATTCTTTTTTCTGCCTGCCGGAAAGATCCATGCAGAGATCATAGCTCTGCGTCTCATACGCCATCTCGATTACCTGCAGTGCATATTTCCGGACGCCGTCCAAAACAAAACACAGCATAAAAGTGACCACCAGCATGGAAAGAACCGCCCTGTTCCTGCGGCGGAATCTCCGATAAGATTTTCTCCCCAGCCATAGCTCTGTCCGTTCCGCCGTTTTCCCTGCATAGATATCTTTCGCCTCTTTTCCTTCCGCCTTAATATCCATCGACTGGCTTAAAATCCCCACAGGGCTTATCTTCGACGCTTTGAGTGCCGGAAGCAGCCCGGACAGCGTAATGATACAGGAGGCACAGACGCAGAGCAAAAGGAACCCGGGCAGGGAAACGACCAGAGGCGCAGGCGGAAACCCAAACAGGGAATCTATAATGCGATCAAAATATCCACGAATCCCGCAAAACCCCGCAATTCCCAGAAAAAAGCCTGCCGGAATGGAAACCACGCAATACCCGGCACATTCCAACAATGCCGCCCCTGTCATCTGCCCGCGCCCTGCGCCAATGCCGGACAAAAGGGCAAAATCCCGCTCCCTCTGCACATTGCCGACAGTAAAAACCGCCCCAAGCACGAAAACCGCGCTAATGGAAACCATAAAAAATACTGCCAGGAAAACAACAAGATAGGCATAAATGCCGTTTTCCTTTGACAAATCCCCATAAGAAGCCAGCAGCTCATAATTATGATCTATCTTTACAAAAGAAGTTTCCCCATCATCAATATAATACGCTTTTTCCATAGTATCAAACTTTTTCTTCATTATCTTTGAAGTAAAAAAGCCGGGATGCGCAGCCGTCAAAACCAGTTCCACCTGATCCTCATCCTCTAAAAGCCTGACATCGGAAAACCAGGAATCCCTCTGAAACTCTTCCGCCATCCGTTTCAATGCCTCTGCCTCGGCTGATCCCGGCATTGTGCAGTATTTATAATGATAGCTGCCTTTTTCCTTCCATGCACAGGTACGCATGGATTTCTGAAAGCCGGAAGCGGCAAGAAGCAGTACCGAAACCATGCCGGTAATAAGCACCGCGACAACTGCCGTCAGCAGCGTCTGAAGCCCATGCTGTTTCCTGAAACGAAGCAATGATAACATAAGCAGTTTCATTTCCCAGCCGCCTCCTTCCCATTTCCGGCAGAATCAAAGATCATTCTCCCGTCCTTCATTACAATCCTGCGCTTTGCCGCCTTTCCTGCCGCCTTGTCATGGGTAACTAAAACGATCGTCTGCCCTGCCTGGTTCATCCTGACTAAAAGGCTTAAAATCTCTATGGTATTCTGGCTGTCCAGGTTTCCCGTCGGCTCATCCGCCAGAAGCACCGACGGCTTTTGAAGCAGCACGCGCCCGATAGCCGTCCTCTGCTGCTGCCCGCCGGACAACTGCCCCGGCAGATGCCTGCGGCGATCTTTCAGTTTCAGCAGCTCCAACAGCTTCTCCACATCTTCTCGCCTGGGAATCCTTTTGTCCAACAAGATTGGAAGCACGATATTCTCTTCCACGGTCAGCGTCGGGATCAGGTTATATGCCTGGTAGATAATCCCTACCTTCCTCCTTCGAAACTGCGCCTGCCCGGATGGTTTCATGCCATGTACATTTTCCCTGTCAATCCTGACTTCCCCGCAGGTAGGCGTATCGATGCCTCCGATCATATGCAGAAGCGTCGTTTTCCCTGAGCCTGAGCTGCCCATTACGGCAAGAAATTCCCCATCCTCTACCAACAGATCAATCCCGTCCAGTGCCTTCACCGATACACCCGGCATCTCATACACTTTTTTCAGTCCAGTTACTTCAATCATATTCATCCCCCTTCCTGCTTTCGGCTTCATGGTTTCTCATAGGATATATCCGAATTTTCAGGGTTTCGTTACAGATTTTTACATCTTTTTCCGCAGCCGTTTTTGCAAACTGCAGTCAGCCTTTTAACATACCGCTTTTTGGCAGCCACGCGGCCAGACATTTCAGGATTTTCAAAAGAAACTGTCTGTGACAGTGGCATGATTCATGTAACAGTTCAGCCATGCGGCAAAAATAGGAAAATTGAACCTTCGAGTTTACTCGTAAGGGACAATTTTCACTATTT
>CANREH010000079.1 GCA_947629585.1 uncultured Lachnospiraceae bacterium
AAACGTAGGAGGAGTCGAGACTTTCATTACTATTTGTGCCGCCAACTGAAAGGCGGCGGAATGGAGATTAAAATGGACAAAAGCAGAGTTGCTTTCATTAAATCGCAGTTTGATATGAATATGCATACGGTTGATGATACGAATATTGAGTATTGGCTGGCCCGTGATTTAATGAATTTACTTGGTTATGAACGTTGGGAAAATTTTGAAAAGGTAATTCGGCGATCAATGGAATCCTGCAAAACCAGTGATATTGCGGTTTTGGATCATTTTCGTGAGGTCACGAAAATGATCACGCTCGGCAAAGGTGGAAAACGTGAAGTGAAAGATTATATGCTTACGCGTTATGCCTGTTATCTGATTGCACAAAACGGCGATCCCAGGAAGGAGAAAATTGCTTTTGCACAGAGTTATTTTGCTATACAGACCAGAAAACAGGAACTGATCGAAGAGCGGATTGATTATATAGAGAGGACACAAGCGCGTGGAAGATTACGAGAATCTGAAAAGCGGTTGTCACAGAATATTTATGAACGGGGAGTAGATGATGCTGGTTTTGGCAGGATTCGTTCCAGAGGTGATACAGCGCTGTTTGGAGGTCATACTACGCAGGATATGAAACGCAGGCTTGGTGTTAAAGAAAATCGCCCTCTGGCAGATTTTCTTCCTACGCTTACGATTGCAGCAAAGAATCTCGCTACGGAGATGACGAACTATAATGTAGAGGAAAAGGATTTGCAGGGAGAAGCAGCTATCACAACGGAACATGTTCAGAATAATAGTTCTGTTCGTAGTATGCTTGGAGAACGGGGAATCAAACCAGAACAGCTTCCACCGGCAGAAGACATCAAAAAGCTGGAACGCCGCGCTAAATCACAGGAAAAGAAGATTGCCAGACAGTCGGGAAAATTTCCTGACACAGATGATGAGAAGGTAAAAGGGGATTAGCAGTAATGGATGAACAGATTATTTCTGAACTTGCTTAAATTTTATCTCCATACATAGTCATTGATAGCCGGGATTCTTTCATGCAGCAAAAAGAACAGCTCCAAGCTGTGGGAATATGCCCGGATTGCTTCCCAGATAAAAAATTTATAGAGTTATGAAAAAAAATAAAAATCCATGTGGCTTTTTGGCAGGGAACGGAGAGTTATGGTTAGAGCGGCAACTGGCTCTTAATACCGGCGGTGCAAGGGAGGGAATACAAATGAGTATGCAGTCGTTGTGTACAGACGATGGCATCGAAGAAATCATTGAAAAATATTCCGGCATGGTCTATGGTATCGCTGTTTCCCATATGCGGACAAAGGAAGATGCAGAGGATATTTATCAGGAAGTATTTTTGATTTATCTTGAGAAACGGCGGGAATTTCGGGAAGAAGAACATAGAAAAGCATGGCTGATAAGGACGACGCTGACTTGCTGTAAGCGCGCGATGGCAAGCAGCTATAAAAAAAGAAATATTTTGGCGGGGGATGCGGCAGAGACTTTTGGGACAGGGAAAGAACAGGCGGCGGTTTCGTTTGAATTGAAGGAGGAGAACGAGGTCTATCTTGCGGTGCTTTCCCTGCCGCCCAAATACAGAATTGTCATTTATCTGTTTTATTTTGAACAGCAGTCGGTACAGGAAATCAGCAGAATGCTGAAACGGCGTGCCGGGACGGTTCGTATGCAGCTTACCCGGGGGCGTGAATTATTAAGGGAATTTTTAACGCAGCAAGAGGAAGGGGGCGGCAATCGTGGAAGAAAAGCGGTTTCAGGAGTTATTTCCAGAACCGGGAAAAGAAATGAAGGCTGAAAGCGTATCTTTTTTTCGTCATATGAAGCAGAAGATGCAGCCGGAACAGCCTTTTGTGTTAAAGGAAGAGCATTCTGCCGGAAGAATGGTTAAGAAAAAAAAGGCTTTTCTTCTGTATTCTGCCACGGCTGCCGCCTGCCTGGTGGCTGCCATTGTCCTGCCAAACCTGCCGACATTACTGGAAATGTCTATGGAGACAGCCGATTCTTCAATGGATGAGGCTGTATTGGAAGATTCTTTCGGGCAGGAGGCAGGACAGGAGGAAGGAAAGAAAGAAAATGAGGAAAATGGGGACAAGGGAAACGAAGAGAACAAAGCTGCGACAGAGGACAGCGGGAAAGAAAAAAAGGAACAGGAAAATCGGGAAGAATTAAAGCAGCAGCAAAACGATCGGGAAGAAGAAAATCGAGAAGAAGAAAATCAGGAAAAGGAAGAAGGACAGAGCGGGAATGAAAAAGATACAGAAGGAAGAAAAGAAACAATAGAGGATACACAGGAGAAAGAAGCCGTTCCGGAAACGAAAAATCAGGAAGGGAAAGGACAGAGCGGGAATGAAAAAGATACAAAAGAAGAGGAAAAAACAATAAAAGATACACAGGAAAAAGAAGCCGTTCCGGAAACGGAAAATAAGGAAGAGAAAGAACAGAGCGGAAATGCAAAAGATACAGGAAATGCAGAAGATATAGGAGATACAAAAAATACGGAAGAAATAAAAGAAACGGCAGAGGATGCACAGGAGGAAGCGTTTATTCCGGAAACGGACTCTGTTGAGGAAGAGGAGTGGGACAGCGGCGCCGATTTTACGGGAATGGAAAAAAATGAGGAGTTGCAGAAAGCCCTGACGGACTGGTATGCGGAGGAATTTCCGCAGCAGAATAAAAATACGGAGGAAGAGGCAGCGCTGCCAGAAGAGGATGATTCTTCCACTGCGGATACCAGCACAGGCGGAGAGACGCGGCCCAATACGGGAATGGGCAGCACGGTGACGGCAGATATGGCAGTGGATGACAACAGTGATGAATTTATGGAAGAGACATTTCTGGAAACGGCTTCCGCTGCGAGCGTGGGAATTAATAACAGCAACGACCAGGAAATTTCCACAGAAGATCTTTTTGGGCAGCTTGAAAGAGATCTGGAAGCGTTCCCATATTTATGTTTTTATGATCAGGAAAAGGAACAGGAACAGTGGTATCAACAGTCTGCTCAGGGAAGCGCAGAGGGAAAGTATCTGGCGGGAGACGCATTTTTATATAAAAAACCGTCTTCCATTATGGATGAAACCAATCCGATCCGGTACCATGCGTATGTTTATAAAGATGAGGCAGATCCGCTGGCAGTCTATGTCCGGCTCAGCGTCCGGGGGGAGAGCCGGTATTACCGTTATTATCGCATGATTTGATTTGGATTATGAGTAGCAGTTCAACCATATAAGCGAGATTTTAACTGCTTTAGCGGCGAAACAGGCTGCGGAGCAGCCAAATCGAGCTGATGGCTGAACTGTTGCCTTTTTATTTGTGAACTTTGTTTACAAAATTTGTTTTTAAATTTTACTATGATTCCCCAAGAAACTTTACGCAGCATTCTTTTTTATAAAAGGAGATCCCATATTTCCAGACGTCATATCCATCCTCAAGGAAAGGATCGGCATACCGCTCTTTTTCTATCTGCTTTAGAGCAATATCGCAGTCTTCCGCCATGCTCCTGCGGCTTTGGGAATGTTTCACTTCGATGATGATAACATCGTTTCCAAGCAAATCTTTCACCGTAATATCACTCCTGCCCAGGCCGTTTTCTTTATTGGATTGGACATCATACTGTTCCTCTCCAAGCAAAAGCCCAATCAAAAGGGCATGGTAAAAATTCTCTCCATAATCGTAGAAGCTGATCGTGCGGATTAGGATTTTATTTAATTCAGTTTGTAACTGTTCCGGTTTTTTATCAAATAAGCATTTCAGGATATTTGCATGGCAGGAAGGATAGATGCTTTCTTCCATCCATTCTTTAATCTGATCTTCAAAAAGACTGTGGATTTCTTTGTTTGGAATCCTCAGTTCAATCAGCGGGTTTCCGTGATAACTGCCCGCTAAGGTAAGGTATCCGGTTAAATACAGCATACTCCATAAATTTTCCGGTTTTTTCCTGAGTTCCGAGTACGTTAAGTCCTCCGTGATATGCACTGTGACAGAACCTCCCTGGCTCAGGACTTCGATCTTATCTTTCACAGACTTATCGGCAATTTTGAGAAGATCCCGGATAATGCTGTTTGAGCTGGTATTTTTCCAGAAGGCTCTTGGACATGCCTCGGGATCGCTCTTTAATTCGCTGACATAGTTAAGGACGTCCCACGGACAGTAGATTTCCTCATTGCCGAAGCGGTACCCGTCATACCATTCTTTGATTTTTCCGTAGGCGCCGCTTAGATGGTAATCGGCAAGCATCTGCATGACCTCGCTGTCCAGAAAGCCAAAGTAACGGGCAAATTTTTGATTGGAAACGGTATCTATCCGGAAATTATTGAGCCCGGTGAAAATGCTTTCCTTGCTGATACGCAGGCAGCCTGTCAATACGGCAAGCTTTAAATAGGGATTTGTTTTTAAAACATCCCCTAAAAATCCACGGATGAAAGAAACCATTTCTTCGTAATAGCCGTGGTAATAGGCCTTGTCCAAAGGAACGTCATATTCGTCAATAAGAAGAATGACGTTCTGCCCGTAATGACGGTAGAGCATGGACAGCAGCAGGTTGAGGGAAGAAATAAGATCTTCCTCTTTGCCTTTACGCTCAATTAACACCCGCATGAAAGTTCTATCGGTGTAAGACAGCGTTTCATCATCCAATAAGTATATAAACTCCTGAAACAAACGGGAAATGAAAGTGGATAAGCGGTTAAGCGCTTTTTCAAAGGTTAACCCGTCAACGCCTTTTAATGAGAGGAAAATAACAGGATAGTTTCCCTGATATTTCCGGCATATATCCTTTTCCCTGCTGATTGCCAGGCCGTCAAAGAAGGAAGGATTGGAATGGATGGAGAAAAAAGATTTTAACATGCTCAACATCAGCGTCTTTCCGAACCTTCTTGGGCGCGTGAACAGGAAAACATTCCCGTCTTCTTCCAACAGCTCTTTAATAAAATAAGTTTTATCTACATAGTAATTTTCCTCTTCCCGGATACGTTCAAAATCATCACAGCCAATAGGCAGTTTCATGCTGCACACCTCCTTGCTGACACTTTAACACAAGTATAAACAAAATTGCTGGAAATATCAATACTGCCAGGCTGCTTTTTAAGGTTTGGGCGGAACGGTGATGAGGCATTTTTTATTTTTCTCTCATCTGATAATCCGTATCTGCATCGATCATAGATAACATGATATCCGCAAAGACGGGATCGAATTGTGTTCCCTTTCCCTTTTCCATCTCTGCGCGTATCTGCGTCTGCGGAAGCACATCCCGGTAGCTTCTGCGGGAACTCATGGCGTCGTAGGCGTCGGCAACGGCTATAATGCGCGCTTCCACAGGAATGTCGTTTCCGGCAAGTCCGTCCGGATACCCCCTGCCGTCATATCTTTCATGGTGGTATTTTGCGCCCGTCAATAATTTGGGAAAATCAGGAATCCTTTTTAATATGTTGGCTCCCAGGATGGGGTGGGATTTGATGAGCTCATATTCCTCGTCAGTCAGTTTGGACGGTTTATTGATAATGGCATCGGGAACGCTGATTTTACCCACATCATGGAGCAGTCCGATCATATAGATTTCTTCCTGTGCTTCCTGGGGAAATCCCGCCAGGCACGCGATGGTTCTGGAATAATCCGCGACACGCGATGAATGGCCGTTGGTATAGGTATCTTTGGCATCAATGGCGCCCGCAAGCGCCATGACTGCCTGTGTGGACAGCCTTGTCAGTTTTTGGGTCTGCGCCAGCACTTCCTGCGTTTTTTCCTTAACCTTATATTCCAGATCAGCCTGCAGGCGTGTCAGCTCTATGGCATGATTGACGCGCAGGAGCAGTATATCCGGAACGAAGGGCTTTCTGATAAAGTCCATAGCCCCGGCCTGGAGTCCTCTGGTTTCCGTATCGTTGTCATCGTCTGCCGTGAGGAAGATTACCGGGATATCCGAAGTGCCGGCGGGATCTGCCTTTGATCCGTGGGTTTCCCGGATCGCGGCAAGTGTTTCAAAGCCGTCCATTTTCGGCATATGTACGTCCAGAAGAATCAAATCCGGTTTGTTTGCCTGCAGGAACTTGACTGCCATTTCACCCGATTTTACACAGCTTACGCGCATTCCGGCTGTGCTGAGGATAGTATTTGCCATTTTGAGATTTGCGGCGTCGTCATCGATGACCAGTATCCATTTTTCTTCCATAAAAAAAGGAACCTCCTGTTATTTCTGCAGCATGTTATAAACCTCTTTTCCTGTTGATCCCTCCCACTACCTTAAGCCATTATAAGTATTTTTTTATTTTACTCAATATAATTTGTTATTTCACTTGTTTTCTGTGTTAAATCACTTGTATTTTTATGTTTTTTCCTGTATACTGGGAAATAAGGTTAACAGTTCAGCCATTAGCTGTTTCGCCGCTAAAGAGGCTGAAATCCCGCTTCTGGCAGAACAGGATGATGGCTGGTTATGAATGATATCTGCGGAGGATTTGCGCCGCAGAAAGGCGGCAGGAAGGATTTTTATGAAAAAGGACGACATCATCAAGCTTTCTCTCTTGATTATAACGGAATATTATAAGAACAATCTGGAGCCGTTTTTTCAGTATATCAGCGACGATGTATTATGGATTGGCCCTGCCAGGCGGCAGCAGATACAGGGCAGGAAGAATCTTATGCAGGCTTTTGCGCTGGAAAAACATTCCCTTACCTTTACTATGGGCGATATCGAGGTTCTGTGCGTTTCCCCTCACAGCCATGTGAAGGAGGTCCTGCTCCACTATGATATCTATACGCATTATCCCAGCGGTCATACGGATATACACGACCAGCGGCTGCACTATACCTGGTGCGAAAGGAGGGTGGAAACGGCGGACGGGCTGAAATATCAGCCCCAGATCGTCAGCCTGCACATCAGCAATGCCTGGACATATGACGACAGGGACGTTATCTATCCTGTCCACTATGAAAATGTGTCCGGCCATGTGACGGTAAAAGCGTCGGACGGGCGCGTACACCGGATTGCTGTAAACCATATTTTATATATTGAAACAGTCAAGCATTCCTCCAGGCTTCAGGTACATACGAAAAGCGGTGTCATCATCATCAGCGGGACACTGTCAAAATTTGAGGAAACATATCCGGGGTTTTTTCTGCGCATCCATTCCGGCTATCTTTTAAATCCTGCCTGTGTGACGAATATCCGCCGTTTTGCGGTAACGCTGTCTGACGGGACAGAGCTCCCTCTTCCAGAAAAGAAATATACGCAGCTCAAGAAGCAGCTTCTGTAAGCGGAGATACCCTCGGGCAGTTAGGAGGGCTCAGAGGAATGCTGCTTAAGAATTTTAAGTTTTCCCAGGATAAACTTTAGAAAATTTAAAAAAATGCTTGCATTTTGTAAGATTCTGTGCTATACTTCGCAGAGTTATGAAAAGGCAAAGGCGTCTGAACGAAAGTTTAGGCGCCTTTTGTGATCGTATGTCCGCCATTGGCGGATCAGACTTGGACGAGGAGGAAAGGTTATGATGGATTCAGGAGATACTGGTTTTATGTTAATTTGCGCGGCGTTTGTGCTGTTTATGACGCCGGGGCTTGCCTTTTTTTACGGCGGCCTGGTCAGGAGGAAAAATGTCTTAAGCACGATGATGAATTCTTTTTTTATCATGGGGCTGGGAGGCGCTATGTGGATTTTGATTGGGTATTCTTTAAGCTTCAGCGGCGACACGGCGGGGATAATCGGAAATCTGGACTGGGCGTGCCTTAATCATGTCGGGCAGGAGCCGGGGCCGTATGCGGCTACCATCCCGCACCTTGTTTTTGCAGCGTTCCAGATGATGTTCGCAATGATTACGCCGGCGCTGATTACGGGATCGGTTGCAGGAAGGATGAATTTTAAAGCATTGTTTGTTTTCATGGTTTTATGGCTGCTTGTCATTTATTATCCTCTGGCCCATATGGTATGGGGACACGGCGGATTGCTGGGGGAAGTGCTTGGTTCGGTAGATTTTGCCGGGGGAAATGTGGTGCATATCAGCTCCGGCGTCAGCGGCCTTGTACTCTGCCTGATGCTTGGAAAGCGCCGCGGCTATGAAAAGATTCCGTATAAAATCCACAATATCCCGTTTGTGCTGCTGGGTGCGTCCATTCTCTGGTTCGGATGGTTCGGGTTCAACGCAGGAAGCGCACTGGCTGCGAACGGACTTGCGGCACATGCTTTTATGACGACGGCAACCTCATCCTGTTTTGCCATGCTTTCTTGGATGTGTACGGATATGATGATCCAGGGGAAGCCTACGGTAGTCGGCGCGGCAACCGGGGCTGTGCTGGGGCTTGTGGCGATTACGCCGGGAGCCGGGTTTGTGCCTGTCTGGTCTTCCATCATTATTGGGATTGTAGTCAGCCCAATCTGCTATTTTACCATGTCTGTTGTGAAGAAAAAATTTGGGTATGACGATGCGCTGGATGCGTTTGGGTGCCACGGCATCGGCGGTATCTGGGGCGGCATTGCCACCGGGATTTTTGGAAAAAGTTCCATTAACAGCGTCGCAAGATGGGATGGTCTTGTGTTTGGGGATTACCATTTATTTCTTGCGCAGGTATTGAGCATTGTCATTACCATTGCGATTGCCGCTGTCGGAACCTTTCTCTGTGCGAAGGTGGTAAACCTGTTTCTTCCGCTGCGCGTGGATGAGCATGATGAAAAAGTGGGGCTGGATCTGTCGCAGCACGGCGAGGCGGCATACCCGTCCTTTAACGGGCTGGATTAGGGACAGCCGGACGGTTATCAATGGTTGATAGGATTGGAACGGGAAGGAGATTAAGGAATGGTAAAGGTAGAGGCGATTGTCCGGGAAGAAAAGATGGAGGACGTAAAGGATGCACTGAACGCAATCAATGTGCATGGCATGACGATTACGCAGGTCATGGGCTGCGGGCTGCAGAAAGGGTATACGAAGGTAGTCCGCGGCAATACGGTGGATATCAATATGCTGCCGAAAATTAAGTTTGAAATCGTGGTTTCCACAAAGGAATGGGCGCAGATGACGATTGACGTCATAAGGAATGCGGCTTATACCGGAAATCACGGAGACGGAAAGATTTTTGCATATGAATTGAGCGACTGTGTCAGGATTCGTACCGGGGAACGAGGGGAAGAAGCCGTCTGGGACCCGGAGCAGGCGCGGAAAATGCGGGGAGAAGCTCAATAAAATGCCGAATGGGAGACGTTATTTTTCCGCTCTTTGATAACGCCGGATCGATAGGCTTCCAGTAAATTGTGCAGATCCCTGATTTTTTCCGATATTTCCCTGCCGTAATCTGTATCGGAGATGTTTGCCCGCTGTTCAAGCTTTTCTACAAGATGGATTTCCGGGGTTTCTCCGTTTGTTCCGGGAATAAAAGGCTTGTGTTCCGCAAGGCTTAAGCTGTGGGAATCGTAAATCAGGGTATACCCTGCGATGCCCGTGGTTTTTTGGTAGGCTTTTGAAATTCCTCCGTCGATAACAAAAAGCTTGCCGTCTGCCTTGATAGGGCTTTCCCCGTTTTTAATTTTCACGGGAACATGCCCGTTGATGATATGCCCTTTCTTTTCATCGATTCCAAACATGGTAAGTATTTTACAGCATACTTCCGGATTTTCGGAAAAGCTGTAATAGTCATTGTAGCGCTCGGTATGGAGTTCTTTATTATCGATAAAATATCGTTCAAAAAATGCCATCTTGGACTTGCCGTAGAGAGGGGATTTCGGCCCGCACCAGAGATAGTACATAAAATCGCGGGCATAGCTTCTTTCTTCTGAATCGAAGTCAGGGAAATATGCCTTGTTCACAATTTCATCTATTTTATCGAGGAGGGCTTTTCCGCTGTAATCGCTGCCGCAGATACTGACGCTTTGGAAACCGCCGTTGTTATCCATAGGGATACAGCCGTGGAACAGCAGATTTCCGTTGCATACGTGGTACATGGAGCCGTTGGAGAGCAGAAATTTGATATGCTCGTTAAGCCGCTTGCTGTGCATGAATGAATTTCTGAGTATTTCCATAAGCTCCTCTTCCTCTTTGGAAAGAGCGAGGGGATTCTGCGTATCGACCGTAGGAAAGTTTTTATCCAGCAGTTCATAGTTTATGCCGTCTATTTCTATGCTGCCGCAGGTAAAATCAATTTTGCTGAAAAAATTTCTGTTTTCCATTTCCCATTCGGGATGTTTTTCCATAAGCTGCCCTTCCAGCTTCATTTGGATGATCGTGACTGCCTTGTGCATTTTTGCCACAAGGCGGGTATCGACAAGATCGTAAATATTGTCGTCAAGCGTGTTGGGAAAATAAAGGGCGCAGTCATCGTCTTTGTAAACATCCTCCGCAAACACAGCCAATGCCCTTAAATTCAGCCCATAGCCGTCTTCCAGGACATCGAAGTTGTTATAACGCATGGAAATCCGGATGACATTGGCAATCAGTGCGTCACAGCCGGATGCCGCTCCTATCCAGGAGATATCGTGGTTCCCCCATTGGATATCGACGTCGTGCATGGAGAGCAGTTCGTCCATGATGATGTCCGCGCGGGGGCCGCGGTCAAAAATATCCCCGATAATGTGGAGCTTGTCTATGGCAAGGGACTGGATTAGCCTGCAGAGCGAGGCAATAAATTCTTCCGCAATTCCCGTGCTGATAATCGCATTGATGATTTCATTATAATAAAAATCCTTATTCACATCGTCCGTAACATTTAGCAGCTCGTCAAGGATATATACTAAATCCGTCGGTATGCTTTTCCTTACCCGCGAGCGCGTGTATTTGGCGGAGATCGCCTCACATACAACGATCAGCCTGTAAATCGTGAGGCGTTTCCATTCGTCTGTGATAAGGCCCTGGCTGCGCAGTTCCTTTAGTCCTTCCTGGGGATAATAAATCAGGTTTGCGAGTTTTTCCCGTTCAGAGGCGGAAATGGTTTTGCCGAGAACAAGGTTGATTTTTTTCATAATCATGCCGGATGCGCTTCTCAGCATATATAAAAAAGCCTCGTATTCGCCGTGGATATCACTGAAAAAATATTCGGTTCCTTTCGGCAGGCTTCTGATTGCCGAAAGATTGATTATTTCGCTTGCAACGCTCTCAATGGTCGGATATTCCTCTGCCAAGAGCCTGAGGTATTTATCTGGCAAAAGAATCACGCTCCTTTTTGGATAAATTTAGGTTTCTTACGGTGTCCCTGAGCTTTAAAACAAAGGCAGGCGATACGGAAAGCTCATCGATCCCCATCCGCAGGAAGGTCTCTGTAAGTGAAGTGTCTGCCGCCAGCTCTCCGCAGATGCCGATCCATGCGCCATGCTTATGGGCGTTTTCCGCACTCATTTGGATCAGCGCAAAGATCGCTTCGTGGTGAGTGTCTACGAACGGCTCGACATCGGGGTTCTGTCTGTCGCAGGCTAAGGTATACTGTGTCAGATCGTTGGTGCCGACGCTGAAAAAATCCACCATTTGCGCCAGCTTGTCACTGATGAGCGCCGCCGCCGGAGTTTCAATCATAATGCCAAGCTCTGTCTGGCTGGAGTATGCAATCGACTGTGCTGTGAGCTCGGATTTTACCTCTTCGCAGATTTTTAAAATTTTCGTAAGTTCGGAAACGCTGGTAATCATAGGAAACATAATTCCAAGATTTCCGTAAAGGGAAGCCCGGTAAAGCGCGCGGAGCTGTGTCTTGAAGATTTCGGGGCGGGTCAGGCAGAGCCGGATGGCGCGGCAGCCCAGGGCGGGGTTTTCCTCTTTTTTCAGATGGAAATAGTCCGCCTGCTTGTCAGCGCCGATATCGAGCGTCCTGATGATGACCTTTTTGCCCGCCATGCTTTCCAGCACCTTTTTATAAGCGGTAAACTGCTGCTCCTCCGCAGGGTAATCCCTGCTTTCCAGATAGAGAAATTCACTTCGGAAAAGCCCGATTCCGTCCGCGTCATTGGCAAGGACGGCGTCAATATCGTCAACGCTTCCGATATTGGCGAAGATGTTAATTTTTCTGCCGTCCATTGTGACAGCTTCTTTGCCCTTAAGCTTTTGCAGAAGCCGTTTTTGATTTTCCTCATCGGCCTGTTTTTGCAAAAGCCTTTTTTTGGTTTCTTCGTCCGGGTGAAGGAAAATCTCCCCGGTATATCCGTCCACAACAGCCTCGTCGCCGTCCTTGATTTTTGACAGAAATTCTTCCCCTGCGCCGATAACGGCGGGAATATTCATATTCCCTGCCAGGATAGCGGTATGGGAATTGGAAGAGCCGTAAGCGGTTACAAATGCCAGGATCTTATCTTTATCAAGGGATACCGTTTCACTTGGGGCAAGGTCAGGGGCGCAGAGGATTACCTTTCCGCTGCCGTAAGGATTATCCGGAGCTTTTCCCATAAGATTGGCAATCACCCGGTTGGAAATGTCATAAATATCCGCCGCGCGTGCTTTCATATAAGCGTCGTCCATAGAAGAAAACATTTCTGCAAAATGCTCGGATGTTTTCATTACGGCATATTCTGCATTGACGCTTTGGCTTTCAATGATATTGCTGACAAAATCATAATAATCCTCGTCGTCAAGCATCATGATATGCGCTTCAAAAATGGCCGCATCTTCTTCCCCGGACTCCGCAAGGGCTTTTGCATGGATTTCCTCAAGCTGCGCTAAGGAAGCGGCCTTTGCTTCTTCAAAGCGGCGTTTTTCCTTTTCGGCATCGCCGATGTGGACAGGTTTTACTTCGATATCGTGTTTTTTGAATACGGAGATTTTCCCGATTGCGACAGCTCCATAGACGCCTTTGCCTGTAAATTTCTCCATAGATCCTATCTCCCCCTTTCGCTGATCGGTTTCTTTTTTCATTTTGTTTATGGTATGTTTAGAGCTGTTTGAAAAGCTGGTAAATTTCTTCTTTTTTGGCAAGGCCGTCCGAGAATGCAGTCGCCGATCCCGCGGCTGTCCCGAGCTTTAAGGCATATTGGTAATCTCCCTGCCCTAATCCGGCGATAAAGCCTGCCACCATAGAATCCCCGGCGCCTACGGAATTTTTCACCGTGCCTTTGCAGGCGTCACAGGTATGCAGTTCTCCGTTTTCGTCGAGAAGCAGCGCGCCGTTCCCTGCCATAGAAACAAGCACGTTTCTTGCGCCCATATCTTTCAGCTTCCAGGCATATTCCGCAATTTCATCATTGTCAGTAAGCGTTACGCCGAACAGCCCGCCAAGCTCATGGTGGTTCGGCTTGATTAAAAACGGCTGATATTTCAGCACATTCCTGAGCAGGTCCTGGGCTGCGTCCACGACAGCGTTGATCCGTTTCCCGGACAGGCGCTTTAAAATTTTTTCATAAATGTCCGCAGGCATACCTGCCGGGATGCTTCCTGCGAGAACGATCATATCGCCCTCCGAGAGCAGATCAAGCCTGGAAAAAAATTCGGTAAGCGCTGCATCGTCGATGGCCGGGCCCTGGCCGTTTAATTCCGTTTCCTCACCGGATGCTATCTTTACATTAATCCGGGAGAAGCCTTTGTTCAGATGGATAAAATCCGTTTCCATACCCTTCTGCGCAAGCCCGTTTTCAATGGCAGCTCCGGTAAAGCCTGCCACAAACCCCAGCGCTTTGGACGGAATGCCCAGCTCCTTTAGGATCAAGGAAACGTTAATGCCCTTTCCGCCAAAATAGAAATTCTCTTCTTTGGCGCGGTTTACTTTCCCCATTGCCATTTCGTCGATATGGACGACATAATCAATGGCAGGATTGAATGTCACGGTATATATCATTATAATGCTCCTCTTATCTTAACGTTTTAACGGTTGTCAGAAACCTTCATTAACTTTATTGTACTATAAATCTTTTATAATGCAATTATTTTTTTGCTTTTTCCTGCTTCCAGCATCGGATATTCTTGATTCGGGCATGAAAATGCTTTCTTTGGGGATAATAAAAAAGTCCGTATGAAGAAAGCGGATTCGGACAGGAGGGAGTTGATTTCATGGAAACGAAGAAGGGACAGAAAAATGATCGGTCGGGGAAATGGGGAGATTATTTAAAGCTTACCAATGCCTGCTCCGCGACGGATATGACAGGGCTGATTCCCGGCGCGCTAACTTCGGAAGAGGAAGAAGAATTTTATGATGAAATGTATCAGTTCCTTCCTCCGGTAGAGGGAACGATGCCAAGATAGGCGTATGTTAAATGGGCAGATAGAAACGTGAAAATTTCTATCTGCCTGAACTGTTACCAGTTTTTGTTATGGAGCATGGGCGTTTCTTGACATTTATGTTATGGAAAATTATAATTGAATTTCAGGCAGTGTCTAATGATACAAAGTTTAATGGGGTAAATGGTTATGAGGATTTTGTGAATAAGTTTGGTGTAACCGAGAGCGACGAAGGAGAGTATATGTTTAAGATACCAGATAAGCAGCAAAATAGAAAAGTACTGCAGGGAATTTGGATGATAAAGGAAAAGAGGGATTATATCAATGAAATTATATCATGGCAGCAACATTATAGTTGATAATCCAAAGATCCTTCAAACAGATCGCAGACTCGATTTTGGTATGGGTTTTTATCTTACTTCAAGTTATAAGCAGGCAGAAAGGTGGTCGCTCCTTACAGTAAAAAGGCGGGCAAAGGGAAGCCCTGTGATTACATCTTTTGATTTTGACGAAAAAATGCTGTCATCATTAAAAGTAATAAAATTTGATTCGCCATCTGCCGAGTGGCTGAAATTTGTGTCAAATAACAGAAATATAAAGGAATTTATGGATGATTCGGATCTTGTTATTGGGCCGGTTGCTAATGATAAAACAATGCCGGTTATCAGGTTGTATTTTTCCGGAATTTATGACGAAGCGGAAACAGTGAAACGGCTTTTGCCGCAGAAACTGAAAGATCAATATGCCTTTAAGAGTGAGAAGGCTCTTAAAGCGCTCACTTTAAGCGAGGTGTTTGAAATTGGAAAATGAAATGGTGTACATTCTTTCTTTTTATAACCAAAAAGTATCGCAAATGATTGTAGAAAAATATGATATTGCTCCTCTTTCAGCTCTTAGAAAATTTTTGTTTTCCGAAACTTATAGAATGCTTTCAGATGAAGAACTTGAAATGTGGGAATTTGGCCCGCTTGGGATTTTCGATATGTGGGAGGTCGAGCAAATTACGGGGAATCCAAGAAATTCGCTGTATATAAGGAGAGATTAGCATGAGCAGGGAAATGGAATTTTTTATTTTCCTGCTGGAAAGTTATGCAGGATATAAAAATACTACAGCGGATAAAATTTTAAAAATGTGGGACGAATTGAAGTTAACAGATTTTATTTATGAAATGTATGAAATGTACCACACAGAGGCAATCGAAAATGCGTTTATGGATATAGACCATTTGGTTAAAACAGGAAAGCCGGCATGGTAAAGCGGCCGCCCTGCTCGGATATAGGGATCTGAAAAAGGGTAGTTTAGGCTGTGTGAAATGGATATAGGTTTTTTGTTGACTTTTTTCTGGAAAGGATAGATACGGAAACGGGCGGTTAAAAGGGAAGAAAAGACCATTTTACATAGGCAGACATGCAGAATGGGAAAAATATTAGCAGATTTATCCGGTTCTGTAAACTTTCTGCTTGAATTTGCTTATTTGTTATGCTAGAATGTTTCCTGAGAGATCAAAATGGAAAATAACGGTGTACCGCCTGACGCTGTTGGCGCAGAGTCAGGCAGAGAATGGTAATCGACCTACCACCAATACAGGATACCCTGCGATACACACAGGTGTATTATACATGATTTGGTTTTGTATTTCAATCATGTTTTGTGAAAATCGCAGGTGAGATGTAACAGTTCAGCCTTGCAGTCGGACTAACGAGCACTACACCGGCTAAAATATAGCCGGTGTGCCCATAAATAAC
>CANREH010000080.1 GCA_947629585.1 uncultured Lachnospiraceae bacterium
GATAATTTTTTACCTGCAAAAAATTCAGGATTTTCAAAAGAAACTGTCTGTGGCAGTGGCATTCTTTTTAACAGAATCCAAAAGACTAATTGCAGTTACAGTTGACAGCGATCAGCAAAATCCGGCTGCTCTGACAGATACTGATCCAGAATCTCAGCCGCCATGCCGATCAATTCCGGGCAGGGACGTTTTTTATAGTACTCCTGTGTTCTTTCCTCCGGAACCGGCTGCTGCCTTTTCTCCGAAAGCCCTAAAAGCTCACGGCAGACAATCGAATGGTTTTTCTCCTCAAACCTTGCCGCCAATTCCTGTACCCTGCTGTATAATTCCGCCTTCTCCCCACGGGCTTTCGGATCGGAATAGCCATAAAGCATCCCCAGGACTAAAAACATCCCGCTGACGCTGCCGCAGACTTCCCGAAGCCTTCCCATGCCGCCGCCCAGCGGGGAAACCATGCAAAGCAGGCTGTCCTGATCAAACGGGAACAAATCCGAAAACGCCAGCACAACTGCCTGGGTGCAGTTATAGCCGTCATAAAAATTCTGCATTGCCATCTCTTTTCTTGTCATTCAAAATTCCTCCTAAAAATATAATATATCTCCTCAAATTAAGACTCAAGGCCTCCTCCCAACTTCGTTGGGCCTCTCCTCAAGTCATGTCATAAATTATACCATGTTTCATACAAAAGTCCTACTATTTTTTGATAGACTTTTTCATTTGCCTATGTTATAATCTCAATAGTTGATATTACACTACTTAGGAAAGGAGGATTCTTATGCTGACAAAGGAAGATTTGCTTGCAATTTCACAACTGCTTGATGACAGGCTGGAAAAGGGATTACAGCCAATTAAAAATGACATTCAAGAGCTGAAATCCGACGTCGCCATCCTAAAGTCTGATGTTTCAGAACTTAAATCTGAAGTCACCACCCTGAAATCCGATGTCGCAGAACTGAAATCTGAAGTCGCTACCCTGAAATCCGATGTCGCGGTGCTGAAATCTGAAGTCGCTACCCTGAAATCCGATGTCGCAGAACTGAAATCTGAAGTCGCTACCCTGAAATCCGATGTTTCAGAGCTGAAATCCGATGTCGCTACCCTGAAATCCGACGTCTCAGTGCTGAAATCCGATGTTTCAGAGCTGAAATCCGATGTCGCTACCCTGAAATCCGACGTCTCAGATTTAAAGCAGCGTAT
Organism: uncultured Lachnospiraceae bacterium; assembly: GCA_947629585.1. Classification (GTDB taxonomy): domain Bacteria; phylum Bacillota; class Clostridia; order Lachnospirales; family Lachnospiraceae; genus MGBC100174. The sequence continues at coordinate 1,198 of CANREH010000080.1, forward strand.
GTCCTGCGTTGAAACCACTTTGGAAAACGAAACCAACCACTACATCAAAATTATTGCAGAAGGCCATTTAGATTTAACCAGAAAGCTCAATACTGCCTTAAAAGTAGAAGAAGAAAAAGAAATAGCGTTACTTCGTATAACAAAATTAGAAAATGAAGTGAGAAAAATTAAAGAGACGTTACATATCACAGCCTGACTTTTGCACAGAGGCAGAAAAAATCCGAACACTCAAAATCAGTGTTCGAATTTTTATTTTAATTCACGCCTTAGCTGCCTTCGGCAGCCTGCAAAAATGGAGCTGAGGGGAATCGAACCCCTGTCCAAACCTAAATCCCATGTACTTCTACTATCATAGTCAGTCATTTGACATTCCCTCCGGCTTACGGGAACTGACACCCTTAAGCCTTCAGTAGCTTCATAAATCTCTTACCGATGCAAAGCTTAACCGATAAGGTTCCCTGCAAGTTTGATGCCGGTGTCCATGCCGCAGGAAACACAGATCCGACAGCCGCCTAAATTAGGCAGCGAGTGCTAAATTTTCTTCAGCGTTTAATTTAATTTTGCCATTTAACGCATCGCATACGGATAGCTTCTCCATCTTCAATAAGCCTGTCGAAACCAGTACAACCCCTTGTATTGGTTTATTTCAAAACTGGATTTATCATACTCCAGAAACCGCTGCCTGTCAAGAAGTTTTTTCGTGGCAATTTTGTAATGGCTGAACGGTTTCTAATACAAATTCTTTACTTTAAAGTTTTTCTCCGCTTCCCTCCGCTGATCTTTTTTGGCGATTTCCTCCCGCTTATCGTAAAGCTTCTTCCCTTTTGCCAGACCAATCTCCACCTTCACATGGCTGCCGCTGAAATAAACATTCAGCGGCACAATAGTATAGCCCTGTTTTGCAATTTCCTGGGAAAATTTGCGGATCTGATATTTATGGAGCAAAAGCTTTTTTACCCTTAACGGATCTTTATTGAAGATATTTCCCTTTTCATAAGGACTGATGTGCATTCCATAGATAAACATCTCCCCATCTTCAATCCGGATAAAGGATTCTTTGATACTGCATTTTCCCATACGCAGCGATTTTACCTCCGTCCCGTGGAGGGCAATCCCCGCCTCCAGTTTCTCCAAAATAAAATAATCAAAATATGCTTTCTTATTATTTGCGATCAATTTTCTGGAATCTTTTGATTTTGCCATAGCTCTTTTATTTTCCCCATTTCCTTCCATTTTTGTCCGGCTTGTTCCGCCGGACTATCATCGTTTCTCTCCATCATCTGCAAACTCAAAATCAATCGTCCCAAGCTGCTTATCTGCGCCTGTCACGACGATCCGCACCTTCTGCCCCAACGTATAAACCTTATGCGTCCTTTCGCCTACCATACAGAACTTTTCTTCATCATAGTAATAATAATCGTCCCGCATATTGGTCACTCTTACCATTCCTTCTACTGTATTTGGCAGCTCCACATAAATCCCCCATGCCGTAATGCCGGAAATAATGCCGTCAAACTCTTCCCAAAGGAACCCGCGCATATATTCCGCTTTTTTCATCTTATCCGTTTCCCGCTCCGCCTCTTCCGCGCGGCGTTCCGCCGCACTAGCCTGAATCGCTACCTGCGGCAGAATCGCTTCATAGTGCTGAATCCGTTTCTGCGAGATTCCGGCATGAAGATTTTCCTTTATAATCCTGTGGATCTGAAGATCCGGGTAACGCCGGATTGGCGAGGTAAAATGGCAGTAATACTTTGCGGAAAGCCCAAAATGCCCTGTATTCTCTACCGTGTACCTTGCCTGCTTCATGGAGCGCAGCGTCAGGCGGCTGATAACCGCCTCCTCCGGCGTTCCCTCGATCTTTTCCAAAAGCTTCTGCAGCTCCTTCGGATGAATTTCCTCACCGGAAATATGCATGGAATACCCGAAATTATTGATAAAAATGCCAAGCTTCTGGATTTTTTCCGGATCCGGAACTTCATGTGTCCGGTAAACAAACGGAAGCTCCTGCCAGAAATAATCCTCGGCTACCGTTTCATTGGCAAGCAGCATAAAATCCTCGATAATTTTGGTAGCACAGTTCCTTTCATACGGCTTCACATCCAGCGGTTTCCCTTTATCATCCAACAGAATTTTACTTTCCGGGAAATCAAAGTCAATCGAGCCGCGCTTATGCCGTTTCCCCCGCAGGATTTCCGACAATTCCAGCATAAGCTGAAACATAGGAACCAGTTCTTTGTATTCCTCTATTGTTTCCGGATCCTGATCCTCCAAAATCTTTTTGACTGCCGTATAGGTCATTCTTCTGTCTACATTAATCACGCTTTCCACAATTTTATGGCCAATCACATTCCCATTCGCATTAATTTCCATAATACAGCTTAAAGCCAGACGGTCACAGCCCTGATTCAGGGAACAAATGCCATTGGACAGCTTATGCGGAAGCATCGGGATCACGCGGTCAACAAGGTAAACGCTCGTCCCCCGTTTCAACGCTTCTTTGTCCAGCGGGCTTCCCTCCCGGACATAATGGGAAACATCCGCAATATGAACCCCAAGCGTATAAAGATCCCCTTCCTTTGTCAGGGTAATGGCATCGTCCAGATCTTTGGCATCTTCTCCGTCAATGGTCACTGTCTGCCAGGTACGGATATCTGTCCGCCCCGCAAGCTGTTCCTCCGATACCTCCTCCGGCATATTGGCGGCCTGCTTCATCACTTCCGGCGGATACTCTTCCGGAAGCCCATATGCCTTAATCACAGAAATAATATCCACGCCCGGATCATTGATATGTCCGAGAATCTCGATTACTTCCCCTTCCGGATTCTTCTTATGCTCCCCATAGTCTGTAATCCGTACTACCACTTTATGCCCGGAAACGGCTCCCATCGTTTTTGATTTTGGAATAAAAATATCCTTTCCAAACTTCTGATCATCTGCAATGACAAACCCAAAATTTTTGCTTTTCGCAAACGTTCCGACAACCGTATCCCTTGCCCGTTCCACAATTTTCCGGATAATCCCTTCCCTGCGCCGTCCGGAACGGCTGTCCTTGAAAACCTCTACCTGAACCCGGTCATTATTAAGCGCCGTCCCGACTGCTTCCGGCGGAATAAAAACATCCTCTTCGCCTTCTATGATTACAAAGCCAAACCCTTTGGAGGTTGCCGAAAATGTCCCGACTGTCAGGGTTTCTTCTGCCTTGTGGAAACGCCCTTTCACATCAATGGTAATGCTCCCTTCCATCTCCAGCGCTTCCAGAATTTCCCTCAGTTCATTGCGCTCCCCCTTTGGAACCTGCAAAAAACCTGCCATTTCCTTAAATTTCATAGGTTTATAATGTTCATCTTCAATAAAAGCCAGCACCGACGCCTTTCTTTGTTCCTGCAATGCCATAATTCTCCTCCTATTATCTCCCATCTGATATAAGCAACTAAAAACGCCCTTACCGCTTAGGTAAGGACGTCTTCTTATGCGTTAGAAAATATTCAGGTTCAATACCAGGGAAATAATAATGAAAAGCGCTGCAAGCACTGTCGTCACCTTTTCCAAAACTCCTTCTCTGGAACGACCCTTGTTTCTTCCCCAGTAAGTATCCGATCCGCCGCTGATAGCGCCGGTCAGACCCGCCTGTTTCCCTTCCTGCATTAACACAATCACTGTCAGGGCAACACATACAATGATGTATACAATCATCAAAACAACCTTGAATACTGCCATATCCATACCTCCGAATAAGTAAAATCGACATGAATATTATGATATTAGCATACCTGATATAAAAATGCAAGCATTTTTTAATCGTCATGTCTCGGATGTTCCATAACTTTGCTCACTCCATTGATGACTGCCATAGTCACATCCATTTCATATTGACCTTTATCCATATACTGTGTCCTTGAGATTAGCTCCCCACGATCGGATACAACATATTTGGGCGGAAGATGATTTAACGCATATGCCGCAGAATCCATTTTGCAGTTCTCGCACTGGCAGCTTGCCAGCTTCGTCATAATCTCCTCCAGCTTTTCAAATACCAGATCCTCCATTATATTTTTTAATCCGTGTGAATCTGCCATAAAAATACCTCCCCTTCTTCCTGTGTTTTTATTTTATTTATAGTTAAATAATTTATTTTACTGTAATAACATCTTTTCCGAACCATTTCATGGAAATCTCCGATAATGTTTCGTCTTCCTTCATTTCATGGAGAATTTCCTCTACCTTATCGCAGAGAGCCTGATCCTCCTTGCGGAAGCCAATCGCATATTCCTCTTCTCTTAAAACATCCGGCAGAATCACATATTCCTTGCCTGAGCTGAGCATTTCATAATCAATCACGACACTGTCAAGAAATACGGCATCCACCTGGTTATTATCCAATTGCTGCAATGCTTCCGTATTCGCAGCAAAAGAAACGATATGGGCTTTCTTCCCAATCTTAGATTTCTTCAAAATTTTTTGGGCGGCAGAACCTTCCTGAACGGCGATATGTTTGCCTTTCAGATCCTTCTTCTCTGCGATAATGCTGGCGCTTGTCACCACAAAGACCAGAGAATTTTTCATATACGGCTCCGACAGAAGCATCTGTTCGCGGTTAGAATCACTCACCGGCATACCATTCCAGATACAGTCAATCTTTCCGCTGTTTAAATCCTTCTCCTTTGTTCCCCACTCAATCGGCGATTTCACCAAATCAACGCCAAGCCTGGAACAAACTTCCTCTGCAACATCAATATCAAAGCCGACAATCTCATCATTTTCATTCGTATAACCCATCGGCTTAAATGACGCGTCCAAGCCAAGAATCAGCTGATGTTCATCTAAGATCTTATCCAGAGAACCGTCTTTATCACTGTCGTCTGCAGCCTCCTCATCCGTGCCTTCTTTCTGCACGGCATCATTTCCTGCCTGTCCGCCTTTGCCATCGCCGCACCCGGTAACTAGACATAAAACACATAATGTCAAAAACACAAAAAAACGTCTCATCAGGGTTACATTTCTATCCATTTTTCTCTCCTTTTCATGGGCATATTGATAGTATATTACTCCCCCACCTTTTATCATACCATACAAAAAAGAAAAATTCTACAATATTTTACCATTTTTATTTTTTTATTTTCAATATTCTCGTGTAACGGATTTTTAAATTGATAATAAATCAGGCAAAAGAAAAAACAATACCAGACTTTTCATTCCAGTATTGTTTTCTTTCAACTTTCTTAAAATTATTGTAACAACATCATCACGCTGTCTGCGCTCTGGTTTGCACTTGCCAAAACAGATGATCCCGCCTGCGCCAAAATATTTTCTTTATTATAATCTTTTCAGAAATAAGACAGCTCCGCCGCATTATCCCCTGCACGGTTAATCTTATAGCCGGAAGATAATTTTTCTGTGCTTTTTGCTTTATTTTTATTATTAATGCCAAACTGCTGGATCTCCGGGAAACCCATAACTATTCCCAGTAGTTTTTCTTATAGAATATAAATCTCTGGAAGAACAGGAACAGGAAGAACTTCGGGAATTTTTACAATTTAAACAGTATTATAAAAAGAATAAGAACAAAAAGAACGATAAAATGTAAGAAACAATAAATAAGACATTCTTTACTGGTTAAAAAAGGGCTGCCGCATTACGACAACCCCTTTTTTCTTCCTTATTTGATAACCCGGACCTTTAACACACCTTCCGTCGCCGCAATTTTCTGCGCGGTTTCTTCTGATACGGCAACAACGGTATCGAGAATGGAATAAGCGTAGTTCCCTCTGGATTTGTTGGTCATATTTTCAATATTGATGCCAAGATCGGCAAATTCTTTGGTAAACTGTGTCAGCATTTTCGGAATGTTCCTGTGGCAGATCGTGATACGCCCCGGCGTCTCACAGACTCCCGCATCACAAGCCGGATAGTTGACGGAATTTTTAATATTCCCGTTTTCCAGGAAATCCTTAAGCTCTTTGACTGCCATGACAGCACAGTTATCTTCGGATTCCTCCGTAGTCGCTCCCAGGTGAGGGAAAGCAATCACATGGTCAAGGTTTGCAACACGCTTTGTCGGGAAGTCCGTAATGTAATTCCTGATTTTTCCGCTCTTAACAGCATTTTCCAGGGCATCCTCATTCACAAGCAGATCCCTTGCAAAGTTCAAAAGGACAACGCCATCCTTCATCATGCCAAGCGTCTCTTCATTAATCATTTCCCTTGTATCGTCCAGCAGCGGCACATGAAGCGTAATATAATCGCATTCCTTGAAAATCTCTTCTCTGGTCTTGACAACATGGATATCGCGGGATAAGTCAAGGGCATGTTCTACGGAAAGGAACGGATCGCAGCCAAGCACTTCCATGCCGAGGCGGTTTGCAGCGTTGGCAACCAGGACGCCGATGGCCCCAAGACCGATAATTCCCAGCTTCTTTCCCTGGATTTCTCTTCCGGCATACTTTGACTTCGCCTTTTCCATAGTCTTGATGATATTCTCATCATTTTTATTGGCTTCTACCCATTCCATGCCTCCTTTTAAATCCCTGGAGCCAAGAATTAAGGCAGCAACAATCAATTCCTTAACACCATTGGCGTTGGCGCCCGGCGTATTGAATACAACAATTCCCTGTTCCGCACATTTCTCTAACGGAATATTATTAACGCCTGCACCTGCGCGGGCAATCGCCTTTAAATTATCAGAAAACTCCATATCATGCATTGATGCGCTGCGCACCAATACAGCATCCGCTTCTGCAAGATTTTCTGTCTGTTCATATCCTTCCGGAAACCGCTCAAGCCCGCAGGCGGCAATCGGATTCAAACATGTATACTTCATCGCAAACTCCTTATATCACTTTCATTTATATTATTTATTTTCAAACTTTCTCATAAACTCAACCAATGCCTCAACGCCTTCCCTTGGCATAGCATTATAGATAGACGCACGCATACCGCCGACGGTTCTGTGTCCCTTTAAGTTCTTAAAGCCTGCAGCATCCGCCTCTTTCACAAATCTGGCATCCAGCTCTTCATTGCCTGTGACAAATGGAACATTCATCAGGGAACGATCCTCTTTGACCACAGTTCCGTGGAACATTTCGCTGGAATCCAGGAAATCATAGAGAACCTTTGCCTTCTCCTCATTCCTCTGCTTCATTACTTCCAGACCGCCCATCTTCTTAATCCACTTAAATACCTTGCCGCAGATATAAATGCCATAGGCAGGCGGCGTATTGTAAAGGGACTTTGCGTCCGCATGAATCTTATATTTTAACATTGTCGGCGTTCCCGGAAGCGTATCCTCTGTAATTAAATCCTTTCTCATAATAACAATGACAACGCCCGCCGGCCCGATATTCTTCTGGACACCGCCATAGATCAAACCATATTGGGTAACGTCAACCGGTTCTGACAGGAAACAGGAAGATACGTCAGCAACCAAAGTCTTTCCTTTCGTATTCGGAAGCTTCTTAAACTTTGTACCATAAATTGTGTTATTCTCGCAAATATAAACGTAATCGGCATTATCCCTGATTGGCAAATCCGAACAGTCCGGAATATAGGAAAAAGTTTTATCTGCGGACGATGCTACTGCTTTGGCATCCCCATAGATACATGCCTCCTGATATGCTTTCTTTGCCCACTGCCCGGTAACAATGTAATCAGCAACTTTATTCTTCATCAGGTTCATCGGGATCATGGCAAACTGCGTACTTGCCCCGCCCTGTAAAAACATGACCTCATAGTCATCCGGAATATTCATCAAGTCCCTTAAATCCTGCTCTGCGGTCTTAATGATGTTGTCATAAACCTTAGAACGGTGGCTCATCTCCATAACGGACATGCCGCTGCCCTCATAATCCAGCATTTCATCTGCTGCTTCTTTCAATACTTCCTCCGGAAGTACTGCCGGTCCTGCGGAAAAGTTATAAACTCTGCTCACTGTAAAATCCTCCTTTGAGTTTCTCCAATTTTGTCTGCTGATTCAAAGAATCTGCAGACCTGCGCGCCATCAGGCGCTTCCCTTCTGGAAACTCTTAATTCTTGTATCTGCTTAGAAAACTTATAAAATATAAAGCAATATGCTTGATATTATAGATGGTTACTTTTCTCTTGTCAATGAATTTTTCGAATACTCCCCGTCTAACAGCAGAAATACGGCATGACTAAAATCATGCCGCACTCTGGAAACAAAGTGAATTGTTTTATTAAATGACCCTCTAAAACTCACTCCATACTATCTATTTATTGTAATTAACAATCTTCCCGAAATCGGCTTTCAGGGAAGCGCCGCCAATCAGCCCGCCGTCGATGTCCGGCTTGGACAACAGCTCTGCCGCATTTCCGGCGTTCATGGAGCCGCCGTACTGGATGCGGACAGCCTCTGCTGTCGCCTTGTCGTAAATTTCCGCGATACAGTCGCGGATGCCTTTGCATACTTCCTGCGCCTGATCGGAGGTTGCGGTCTTTCCTGTGCCGATAGCCCAGATTGGCTCATAGGCAATGACTAGGGTCTTTACCTGATCGGCAGTCACTCCGGCAAGGTCGGACTTAATCTGGAGACGAATCCAGTCCAGCGTCACGCCAAGCTCCCTCTGCTCTAAGGATTCCCCGCAGCAGAGGATCGGGGTAAGCCCTGCCTCAAATGCCTTCTTTACTTTTTTATTTAATAAAACGTCGTCTTCCTTGAAGTAATCGCGGCGCTCACTATGTCCGAGAATGACATAGCTCACACCTGCATCCTTTAACATTGCTGCGGAAATTTCTCCGGTATAAGCGCCGCTTTCTTCAAAGTACATATTCTCTGCGCCGACAGAGACATTGCTTCCTTTAACAGCCTCAACAACAGGGACAATGTCAATCGCCGGGACACAGTATACTACATCGACTTCGTCATTTTTTACAAGATCCTTTAATTCATTGACAAGCGCAACTGCCTCGCTTGGAGTCTTGTTCATCTTCCAGTTGCCTGCGATAATCTTCTTTCTAGCCATGAAACCTTCCTCCTGAACTTTTTATTTGTCGTTAGCCGCTGCCACGCCCGGAAGCTCTTTGCCCTCTAAGAATTCCAGGGAAGCGCCGCCGCCTGTGGAGATATGGCTCATCTTATCGCCAAATCCAAGCTGGTTGACTGCCGCTGCGGAATCACCGCCGCCGATAATGGTAGTAGCATCGGTATCAGCTAAGGATTTTGCAACTGCAATCGTGCCTTTTGCAAGGATTGGGTTCTCAAATACGCCCATTGGTCCGTTCCAGACAACTGTCTTTGCAGACTTCACAGCCTCGGCATAAGCTTCCGCTGTCTTAGTGCCGATATCAAGGCCCATTTTATCAGCCGGAATCTGATCGGAAGGAACCACGGTAACATCGATCTCAGCGTCAATCGGGTTTGGAAACTCTGCCGCAATCGTTGTATCAATCGGAAGAAGCAGCTTCTTGCCAAGCTTTTCTGCCTTGTCCATCATTTCCTTACAGTAATCAATCTTTTCATCATCTACCAAAGAAGTGCCTACTTCATAGCCCTTTGCCTTTAAGAACGTATAAGCCATGCCGCCGCCGATGATCAACGTATCGCATTTCTCCAAAAGGTTATTGATAACATTCAGCTTATCCGCTACCTTTGCACCGCCGAGGATCGCAACGAATGGACGCTCCGGATTATTGACTGCATTGCCCAGGAAATCAATCTCCTTCTGCATTAAATAGCCGACAACTGCCGTATCCACAAGAGCTGCCACGCCGACATTGGAGCAGTGCGCACGGTGAGCCGTACCGAATGCATCGTTGACAAAGACATCGCAGAGGGAAGCCAGATCTTTGGAAAATGCCTCGCCGTTCTTGGTCTCCTCTTTACGATAACGGGTATTCTCCAGCAAAATAACGTCTCCATCCTTCATCGCTTCTACGGCTGCCTTTGCATTTGGCCCTACTACTTCCGGATCTGCCGCAAACTTTACTTCCTGTCCCAGTAATTCCGTCAGGCGTGCAGCCACAGGAGCCAGCGATAATTCCGGCTTCGGCTCTCCCTTTGGCTTTCCTAAATGAGAGCAGAGAATAATCTTCCCGCCGTCGGCAATCAGCTTCTTAATCGTAGGAAGCGCTGCTACCAGACGGTTCTCATCCGTGATTTTGCCATCCTTTAAAGGAACGTTGAAATCACAGCGGACAAGGACTTTTTTCCCTTTTACATTGATATCATCTACGGACTTCTTATTTAACATGATTATAAACTCCTTTCACTTAAAAACCAAAGAAGCCCGGCCCAACGGCCGGACCTCTAAAAGATCAATCACAAGTTACCAATTATGCTAACTCAGAGAAATATTTGATGGTACGAACCATCTGGGATGTGTAGCTGTTCTCATTGTCATACCAGGAAACAACCTGCACCTCATACTCGTCATCAGCAATCTTGCATACCATTGTCTGTGTAGCATCGAATAAGGAACCGAATCTCATACCAACGATATCGGAAGATACGATCTCGTCCTCATTGTAACCAAAGGATTCATTTGCTGCTGCTTTCATAGCTGCATTGATGCCTTCTACGGTAACGTCTGCTTTCTTAACAACTGCTGTCAGGATAGTAGTAGAACCCGTAGGAGTCGGAACACGCTGTGCAGAACCGATTAACTTGCCGTTGAGCTCTGGGATAACCAGTCCGATTGCCTTTGCTGCGCCTGTGCTGTTTGGAACAATATTAACGGCAGCAGCACGGGATCTTCTTAAGTCACCCTTTCTCTGCGGGCCATCCAGTGTCATCTGATCCCCTGTATAAGCATGGATCGTTACCATAATACCGGACTGGATCGGAGCATACTTATTCAGTGCATCAGCCATAGGTGCTAAGCAGTTTGTAGTACAGGAAGCTGCAGAAATGATAGTATCGTCAGCTTTTAATGTTGTATGGTTTGTATTGTAAACGATAGTAGGAAGATCATTTCCTGCAGGAGCGGAAATAACAACCTTACGAGCGCCTGCATTGATATGAGCCTGAGCCTTTGCCTTTGATGTATAGAAGCCGGAGCACTCTAATACAACGTCAACGCCAAGCTCACCCCACGGGCAGTTGTTTGCATCCGGGAATGCGTAGATCTTGATCTCTTTGCCATCAACAGTGATGGAATCTTCCCCTGCAGAAACAGTGTCAGCCTTCTCATACTTACCCTGGGATGAATCATACTTTAATAAGTGTGCTAACATCTTCGGGCTTGTCAAATCGTTGATTGCCACTACTTCATATCCCTCTGCACCAAACATCTGTCTGAATGCCAGACGACCAATACGTCCAAAACCATTAATTGCTACTTTTACTGCCATGTTTAATTCCTCCTAATATAATATTTTTAAGAAACCGCCTGATATCCGACGTTTCCTAATTTTTGAAATGCTGCTGCCCTTATTGTCATTTTTGACAAATTTCCACCGCAGCCATGCCCTTATTTTACCTAATTTCACATAAAATTTCAAGGGTATTTTTGTAATATATGGAAAAAAATTGTTACTATTCACAGTTGATTTTGATAAATACCAGATTCGTTGTGCTTGCACATAAGAATCTGGTATTTTATCAAAAATCAAACTGCGAAGCAGGAACTTCACCCACATAAGCAAAACGAAAAGCTGCGAAGCAGCGAATAGATGCGTAAGCATCTGGTTTTGCGCATGGGGAGTGAAGGAACTGTGAATAGTGACTGTTTATCGAAGCAGGTTATTATAAAGCTCCTCGTATTTCTTTGCCGAATTATTCCATGAAAAATCTTTTGCCATGCCGCGGTCAATCATTTTATTCCATTCGCGCTTCTTATTGAAATACACAGACTTGGCGTAACGGATGGTATTTAACATTTCATGTGCGTTATAATTGGCAAAGGAAAACCCTGTTCCCGTGGATTCATATTCGTTATAAGGCTCAACCGTATCTCTTAAGCCTCCCGTTTCCCGGACAATCGGGATTGTGCCGTAACGGAGGCTCATCAACTGGCTTAAACCGCAAGGCTCAAATAACGACGGCATAAGAAATGCGTCGCAGCTTGCATAAATCTTGTGGGAAATCTCATTGGAATAATAAATATTTGCTGAAACCCGATCCGGATATTTGCCTGCATAGTAACGGAAAAGATGCTCATACTTTTCTTCGCCTGTCCCCAGTACAACAAGCTGCGTATCCTCTGCACAGATTTCCTCAATAACATAGTCAATCAGATCAAAGCCCTTCTGATCGGTCAGCCGCGAACAGATGCCGATCATAAACTTCTTATCATCCTGGGCAAGCCCCAGCTCCTGCTGCAGCGCCTTCTTATTCTTCTTCTTTTCCACGCGGAAATTCTTCGCACTGTAATGGAACGGAATCAGCGGATCAGTCTCCGGATTGTATTCATTATAGTCAAGCCCGTTCACAATGCCCATCAGACAGTTGGAACGCGCGCGCATCAGCCCGTCTAAGTTCTCCCCGTAATAAGGCGTCTTAATCTCCTCCGCATAAGAATCGCTGACCGTCGTCACATAATCCGCATAGACAATGCCGCCCTTCAAATAGTTGGCATCCCCATAAGCCTCCAGCTTATCCGGCGCAAAATAATACTGATTAAGCCCGGTGATATCCTTCACCGTCTTTAAATCCCATACGCCCTGGAACTTGAGGTTATGTATCGTCATAATGGTCTTGATTCCCCGATAAAACTCCCCGCCGTTAAAGGTATCCTTCAAATAAATAGGGAGCAGGCCCGTCTGCCAGTCGTGGCAGTGGATGATATCCGGGCGGAAATCAATCTGCGGAAGGGCTGACAGCGCCGCCCGGCAGAAGAATGCAAACTTCTCCACATCCTCGTAAATATTGCCGTATGGGTGCGGCCCGTTAAAATAATATTCATTGTCAATAAAGTAAAACGTAACTCCCTCATACTCCGTCTTTAGAACGCCGACATACTGGCTGCGCCATGCCAGCTCCATATAAAAGCTCGTCTGGAATTCTAACTTATCCCGCCATTCCTGTGAAATACATAAATACTTCGGAAGCATGACACGGACATCAAACTCTTCCTTATTAAAATACTTCGGAAGAGAACCTGCAACGTCGGCAAGCCCGCCTGTCTTAATGAATGGTATACACTCTGATGCTACAAATAAAATCTTCTTCATACTACCTCCCATGTCCTGTGCAGCTTTTCTGCTGTTTTATTGCTTTTATTTCCCTCATAAAATACATTATACTATAAATTGACAAAATTTAAAAGAGATTTCTGAAAAATTTTGACATTTTAGAGTAACAGTTCAGCCAGCAGACGAATTCAGAGGAAATTGTGCTTGCACAAATTTTCCTCTGGGTTCGGCTGCTGAGGGAGCGCCATGATAGAAGCGCCTGATGGCGCGTAGGTAACAGATTTCCTTTGGAAATCTATTACAGGACATGAGCAATCCGCCTACGGCAGCAGGCTTTGAAGCACGAAGTGCGGGATTGCGAATGGCGCGTCTGAACTGTTACATTTTAAGTAATAAATTATAAAGCAAGAGAAGCAAAAACAGCTGCATGGCAGCGAAAAAGCACATCAGCGCTTCTGTACAGATCACGCATTTCTTTTATACTGCAGCCGGATGCGGTCGGCAATCAGCGCCACAAACTCTGAATTGGTCGGCTTTCCTTTCCCATTGCTGACAGTATACCCAAACAATGCGTTTAATGTATCCATCTTTCCTCTGCTCCACGCTACTTCAATCGCGTGGCGGATAGCCCTTTCCACACGGCTTGGCGTCGTCTTATGGTTCTTGGCAATCGTCGGGTATAACAATTTTGTGATAGAATTTAACATTTCCGGATCATTGACGGACATCATAATGGCATCTCTCAAATACTGATATCCTTTAATATGGGCAGGCACACCAATTTCATGAATAATTTCCGTAACATCTGCTTCTAAATTATTCATTGTTTCTGCTTTGTTTTCATAAACCGGTGCAGGAACCGTATCAGAAACCTTCTTCCGGTTTGAATTGTTGGACGCTATCTTTTTAATTCTTCTAATGATATCTGTATCGTCAAATGGTTTTATCATGTAATAGCTTGCTCCGGCATTGAAAGCGTCCTTCATAATTTCAGGATGTCCGGCGGCTGAAATTACAATAAACGACATCTTTTTCGGCAATGTCTTCATTTCATTCTGAATCCGTTCCATAACGCCAATGCCATCTACTTTCGGCATTACCAAATCAATGATAACCACATCCGGACACTTTTCCTTAATCATTTTCAGTGTAATTTCACCGTCTCTCGCTACGCCGTCAACAACAATCTGCGGATCTGTTGCTAAAAGTTCGCCCAGGCTTTCTCTCATAATTTCATTATCATCTGCAACAACTACATGAATTTTTTCCATTTTAATCTCCATTCCGCCGCCTTTCAGTTGGCGGCACAAATAGTAATGAAAGTCTCGACTCCTCCTACGTTT
>CANREH010000081.1 GCA_947629585.1 uncultured Lachnospiraceae bacterium
CGAGAGTGCGAAAGCACGAAGCTCCCCTGTGGGCTTTTATTCATGGTAGTGCCGGGTATGCCCGGCATGGAAGTTTACATACCAATCTTTATTTTTTGATCAGCAAAGATTTCCCTGTCATTTCCTTCGGCTGTTCCATTCCCATCATTTCAATCAAAGTCGGTGCAATATCCGCCAGGCAGCCGCCTTCCCGCAGGGTGTACGCTGGATCATAATTTACTAAAATAAACGGCACCGGATTGGTGGTGTGCGCCGTAAACGGTACACCTGTCTCGTAATCAATGAGCTGCTCTGCATTTCCGTGGTCAGCGCAGATAAATAACTGTCCGTTTACTTCCTTAATCGTATCCACTACCCTGCCGACACATTCATCCACGGTTTCTATTGCCTTAATGGCCGCAGCCTCCACACCGGTATGTCCTACCATGTCAGGATTGGCAAAATTCACAATAATCACATCATATTTATCGGACTTAATCGCATTTACCAGGCCTTCACAGACCTTATAAGCGCTCATCTCCGGCTGTAAATCATAAGTCGCTACTTTCGGGGAATTGACAAGAATCCTGTCCTCATTCTTATTTGGCTCTTCCACGCCGCCATTAAAGAAGAAGGTAACATGGGCATATTTCTCTGTTTCTGCAGTACGAAGCTGTGTCTTCCCATTCGCTGCCAGAAACTCGCCGAAGGTATTCGTAATCTCCACTTTATGGAAAGCAACCGTCTTATTCGGAATCGTCACGTCATATTCCGTAAATGCGATATATGTAGTATCTTTTCTTCCTCCAACACGTTCAAAGCCTTTAAAATCATCATCACAGAAAGCGCGCGTAATCTCCCTTGCACGGTCTGGACGGAAATTATAGAAAATTACAGAATCCTTATCCTTAACCGTTGCTGTCGGCTTCCCATCTTCCAATACCACCGTAGGAAGCACAAATTCATCATTTTCTCCCTTATCATAAGATTGCTGTACTGCCTCCAATGCGCTCGAAGCCGTTACGCCAACGCCTTCGGTCAAAGCCTTATAAGCCTTTTCCACACGATCCCAGCGGTTATCACGATCCATGACATAATATCTGCCCATTACCGTGGCAACCTTACCGACACCGATTTCCTCCATCTTTGCCATAGCTTCCTCTACAAAGCCTTTGCCGGAGGTCGGAGCCGTGTCACGTCCGTCAAGAAAAGCATGAAGGTAAACATTCTTAAGACCGTTCCTTTTTGCCAGCTCCAAAAGCCCGTACATATGGGTATTATGGCTGTGGACGCCCCCGTCTGAAAGCAGCCCGAACAAATGCAGATCCGAGCCGTTTTTCTTACAGTTCTCCACAGCTTTCAGCAAAGCCGGATTCTCAAAAAACGTCCCTTCTTCAATTTCCTTCGTAATCCTTGTAAGCTCCTGGTACACAATGCGCCCGGCGCCCATATTTAAATGCCCTACCTCGGAATTTCCCATCTGCCCTTCCGGAAGCCCGACCGCCATGCCGCTCGCATTTCCTTTTACAAACGGGCACTCTGCCATCAGCTTGTCCATTACCGGAGTCTTCGCCTCCGCAACGGCATTGCCGTCTGCCCTTTCATTCAATCCATAACCGTCTAAAATCATTAATACCGTAGGTTTCTTTCCCATGATTTCCTCCTTTTCTGCGGATATTCCCGCATATCCTATTAAAATCTTACCTTTATTTTAACAAATCATGGGAATAATGCAAGTGTTTTCTGAATGCTTTAATTTTTTTGGTAACAGTTCTAACCATGCGATAAAAATAGGAAAATTGCGGATAGTTTGGACGCAAGGATATCGACCCTGTGAATAAAACCGCGAAAACTCAAACTTGAACTCTTCTTGAAATCATGGTAATATAGTAAAAAGATTATAAGTAAAATGCAAGTGATTATGTATGACTGTCAGCTATGATAAACTTTGAAAGTTACTTATTGCCAAGAAGATAAATAAAATGCAGCTGTATGAAAAAGCCAAAATCAGTACTAACGCTATAGCAGACTCAAAAGAAATGAAGATGTTGACGTTCTAACCAGAATATGTTTGGAATTGAGTTGCTCCATATAACGAAATAATGAAAATACCTCAAAAAAATAGTGAAAGGATAGCGCGGCATGGATATAAAAAAGTACATAGATGAAGAGCTTTCAAAACGATTTGAATTTCATAATTATGGACATGCATTAGAAATTCTTCATGAGGCATTTCCTACAGAATGGGATGAATTGAAAGAATGTTTAAGAAAACTGAAACTTACCTTGGCAGACATAAAAAAAGCTGGTGGGAATGAATCACCAATACCCAAAAAGTTTGATGATGTTTTATATCCATGTGGTTGGAAAGAAATCAGAATAAGTGGTGATTTGATTGTTAAAAAATACCCCCGCCAGGCTGTACAACGCAAAGGGCGTTTTGCAGATAACCCCTGTGAAACCGAGACAATTAAAGGATATATTGACGGACACAATATTGATTTTTTAAAAAACAAAGTTGCCTTTGACCTTGAATGGAATAGTAAAGATCAAACTTTCGATCGAGATTTGCTGGCGATGAGAACTTATTTCAATTGTGGTTTGATTGATGTAGGCGTTATTGTAACAAGGGCAAAAGATCTTAATGATATTTTTAAGAAGGAAAAAGACAATAGTGGTCAGCCACTGATCAAAAAATACGGAGCAAGCACTACTTGGATAGGAAAATTGACGTACAGGCTTGATTCAAGGCGCAATGGTGGGTGTCCCATTTTAGCAATAGGCATTAGAAAGGAATGTATCGAAGAAGATGGCAGATTTAGCAAACACTATAATAAACTTGCAGGAATTCACGAAAGGAAAGAAATATAATACAATTTATGCAGATCCACCATGGCAGTTTCAGAATAGAACCGGAAAAGTTGCTCCAGAGCATAAACGTTTGACTCGTTATGAAACCATGATAACTGCGGATATTAAAGCATTACCCATTTCGGATATTGCAGGAGATAAAGCGCATCTTTATTTATGGGTTCCTAATGCATTACTTCCGGATGGATTGGAAGTAATGGAGGCATGGGGATTTGAATATAAGGGCAATATCGTATGGGAAAAAGTGAGAAAAGACGGCGGACCGGATGGACGTGGCGTTGGCTTTTACTTTAGAAATGTTACAGAGTTAATTCTGTTTGGCATTAAGAAAAAAAGTGCACCAAATAGAACTCTTCAACCAGCCCGCTCACAAGTAAATATTATCAGAACAAGGAAACGGGAGCATAGTCGAAAACCAGATGAAATTATACCAATTATTGAGGCATGCAGTCAGGGACCTAGAATTGAATTGTTTGCGAGAGGTGTCAGAAAAGGCTGGGATATGTGGGGAAATCAAGCTACGGAAGATTATGAACCAACATGGAATACGTATACGAATCATACCGTTGCCCATACAAAGTAAAAATATACATGAATTTAGAGATAATACAATAAAGTTGACTTTATTGAAAAGGATTTATGATGGAATGAAAATATGGGAGTATTATACCAATTACTGAGTCACCATTAAGATATCCAGCATAATTCAATTTAATGATGCTTCCCCTTTATTTTCCACGGTCTCTTGCAGATTAGCCGTGTATCCCCAGTAACTGCTTTCCTGTCTGGCAAAAACCTGCGCTCAAGAGTTTATTTTCCAAGGTTTTCTTTTCCCGTGAAGTGAGAGTTAGAATGCTATTCTCCAGGTCAATCATCTGAAAACCCAGTTCAACGTGTCAAGGATTGTAATCGTTACAATATCAAGAAAGTGATGCTTTTGATTATAAGGCCTGCGTGGATCAGAGACCGCTAAGTCCATAATAAAGATGCAGAAAAGGGGCTGTCGCAATAAGAACCAAACAACAAGATATGGTATTTCTTTCCAATCAAATTATACTATATCTTGTGCCTGCGTTCCTTAGTACGACAGCCCCTTTTTAATAAATAGCTCACTTTCCGTTACTGTTTCCTTTAACCTTTTACTGTGATTTTTAATTTCACGGTTTTCTTGCCGTTTTCAACGAAAATCGTCACCGTTCCTTTTTTCTTCGCCTTGATTACACCCTTTGCAGAAACCGTTGCAATCTTCGAATTGGAAGAACGGTAGGTCACTTTCCCTGTTCCGGCAGCCTTCTTAATTGTCAGCTTTGCTCCCTTCTTTAAAGAGGTCTTCGTATCTGACAGTTTCATTTTCTTACTTAACTTAATCGTGGAAGCTTTCTTTGCCGGTTCTACCGTCACGGTGACTTCCTTCTCTTTCCCATTGGCAGATACCGTAATCGTTACCGTTCCCTTTTTCTTTGCAATAATTTTCCCGTTCTTATTAACCGTTGCAATCGAAGGATCGGAAGACGTATAGGTTACTTTCGTATTGACATCCGAAGTAATCTCTATCTTCGCATTCTTTCCTTTTTCCACCGTAATCTTTTTCTTCTCCAGTGTCAGCTTTCCTTTTTCCTTGGTTTCTTCCTTTTTATCAGAATTGTTATCCGATGCTGTATTAGATGTTTCTGGCGTCTGTGTATTTCCGGAATTACCCTGCTGTTCTGTATTGGCAGGATTATTATTTGTCTGGGTATTATCCTGCTGCTGATTATCCTCCGGCTTCTTGTCATCTGCCGTATTAGAATTGTCTGAGGAGGTTGTCCCGGCATTGCCTGTACTTCCTGTTCCCGTTACATTTCCGGTTGTTCCGGAAGTGCCTCCGCCTACAATTGTGCCTCCGGTATTTCCTCCCGTGGACGTACTGCCGCCAGTACCGCCAGTGCTTCCTCCTGGTGTTGTCCCTGGTTTATCTTCTTCTCCCGGTGTCGTTCCCGGCTTGTCCTCTTCTTCCGGTGTTGTTCCTGGTTTGTCTTCTTCTCCCGGTGTTGTTCCTGGTTTGTCTTCTTCTCCCGGTGTCGTCCCTGGTTTGTCTTCCTCTCCCGGTGTCGTTTCTGGCTGACTTTCTTTTCCAGCAACAAGATACCCAAAAAAATTACCTCTTGATCCATCTGAGCCTTCTAAATAAATATTATATAGTTTCTGTTCTGACAAACCTTCAAGCTTATTTTTTGGAATACCGCCTGATTCCTCTATCGTAAATTCTGCAATTATTTTCACACTATACCAATCTGATACCATAACCTTTACTGGAAATGCTTCTTTAGAAGCAGCAGAAACGGAGCTAAAAGTATTCTTCCCATAACTGCTAGGAGCAGGCAACCCAACATCACTACCCTCAACTTTTTCTGCAATTTTACTATACCCATCACTATAATCATACAATTCTCTTACAGGCGGATCTAAAGCTGTAAGTGCAATTTGATCATCATAATAAACATAAACCTCATAATATCCCATTTCTTCTAATGCTTCTTTCATTGTTTCAGAATATATAAGATCAACTATATCTGAATACTGATAAGAATATGTAAAATCACCTTCTGAAAGCTTGTATACTTTTTCATTATTCCTTCCTACATCGGTAATATGAAGTGATATCTTTTGCCGGTTTTCTTCACTGCAATACCAATCTAAATTTTCTTTCGAACCAAACCGAATATTAGTAAAATCTTTTTCATTATTCTGAGATGTTAAATACAGCTTATCACTTCCTGTAACCTTAAAACTACAATTACATATTTCTTCTTTATTTATGTCATCCGGATAAAACACCAAAGAATACTTTCCCGGCTCTAAAGAACCCTGATAAATTCCTTCATAAAACAGATTGTTATCTTCCTTCTTCTTTGCCAAGCTGACTTTTCCCACTTCTTCACCATCGTTATTTTTAATAACAGCACCACAACTAACCAGCAAACTGCTCTCATCATTACAGCTTAACTTTGCTGAAAATGTGAATGATTCCTGGTTGGATAAATAATAAGATCTATTCAATGAACTCGAAGTAATATTTTTATCCTTTTCTTCTTTTATCTGTTTATTCGGATAAACATATGCACCACCCCATGGACCATATTGTAATTCTCCATTCTCCATATAAGCAGCATTAAAAGAATAAAAATTATTTCCTGTTTCGAGATTATCTAAGATATCTGTCAATGGTATTTCTGCATGATGATTTGCATCTACGGTAATTCCACGCCCTGAAATACTGCAGTCTTCCCTATTTACTGATGTCCTATCCATCCAATAATAAAGTTCAGCACCTGCCGGAAAGTCTTTATTATAATACTCAATAGAATTCGTTTTTGGATTCCATTCTACTTGATCATTGGAAGAATAAATAAACCCTTTTACACTATCTCCAACAAGTAACTCCGGATCATCGAATTCAATTTCATAATAACAGTTTTCCTGTGGATTATGATTTTCTTCCCACTGTACAATATAATAAGCACCTTGCTCCATCGGCACATAACTTACAGACTTTCCTACTGTAATATCTCCTGCTTTTACTTTAAAGTTTAATTTATTAAAATCAACATTACTACCATCTACTTCCAAAGCAAATAAATTTTCTCCTGCAAAATAATTTGAAAGTACAGAAACATTGTAAATATAAGGTTTATCCGTTACACTAATTGTCAACCCATCCACCGGATAAGTGATTCCATCAATCGAATATTCTACCGTCATTGTTTCTCCAGGCACTAATTCCCTCAAAGGATGAAGCCCATTTGCATTGGTAAATATTCTGCAAAATTTCCAATCTGAATATGATGGAACATTTTCGAATATTCCATCATACCTTCTATCATAGCTTATATTATTTCCCGATACACCCAATCCGGAAGCATATACTGCGATTTTATTATTTTTATCACGAAAATAAATCCCATCAATTGCTCTGGGAGACGTAATGGCCGGTTCTTCACAAAGATTTATATAAAATTCTTTATTTAAGCCTATTTCATCTACTGTTAAATATTCTCTGGAAGTCCACACATTTTTATCTTCAAAAGAAACAGTTTTTGTTACTCTTTCTATCTCTTCTCCATCATAACCTTTAATTATAAAAATGAGTCTGCGGCTATCTCCACTTTTTATACCTGTAATTCCATTAATTTTACAAAGACCACTCCCATAAACACTCCATTCTCCAAGCAATGCCCCGCTATCTGCATCCATTACTGCCAGCTTATTGCTTCCTTTATAATTATATTGTACATACAACGGAAACTCTCCGTTGACACTATAATAAGTATCTGCAATAGTCATTGCCGGAACTTTCACAGTCTCCTGTGTTTCCTCCGCCGACGCTTCCGCTCCCGCTGCCGGAGCTAACGGCATTCCCGGCACCATGGAAACTGCAAGGCTTGCAGCCAATGCCATAGAGACCGCCTTTTTTCTTAATTTCATAAAAAAACTCCTCCTTTTTGTTTTTCGCAGAATATCATATTCTGCGAAAAATCCCTGTTTCTCCCTATTGAAAGGAAACGTTTTCTTTTTCTGACCCCGATTCTGACCCCGAATAAAATAGATTCTTTTTCCCTTGCTTTTCCAAATGCTGTTTTTCTGCCATTTTTTTCTCTTAATCCTGACCCCGATTTTGACCCTGAATAGAAAATTAAGGTTCTTTTTATTCGATTTTTTGGAAATTATGATAAATAATGATATTTTTTTCAATTACTTCTTGACTATTTTAATCCATTATGCTATTATGATCTGCGTTAAATACAATTTATTGATTCTAAAATTCAAGTTCGCAGAATATGATATTCTACGAAAGATTATATTTATTTCTGTTTTTATAAATATCTCTGTATCAATCGGATATTTTTTCTGCACTAAAAATGAATCGGCAAAATATGGCATAGCACAGACAAAAAAGGAACGGGATATTTCCCGTCCTTTTTTGTCTTTCTATCAATAGGTTTATGCCGTTTTTTCATAACCGGCAGGATATTTATGCCTTTACTGTTATTTTTAATTTCACCGTTTTACTGCCGTTTTCCACGAAAATCGTTACAGTTCCTTTCTTTTTTGCCTTTACAACACCTTTTGCGGACACTGTTGCAATCTTCTTGTTAGAAGAACGGTAGGTTACTTTTCCTGTTCCGGCAGCCTTTTTAATTGTCAGCTTCTCCCCTTTCTTCAAAGAGGTCTTAGTGTCTGACAGCTTCATCTTCTTGCTTAATTTGACCGTGGAAGCTTTCTTTTCCGGCTCTACCGTTACGGTGACTTCCTTCTCTTTTCCGTTGGCGGATACCGTAATCGTCACGGTTCCTTTCTTCTTTGCAATGATTTTTCCATTTTTATTGACGGTTGCAATAGAAGGATCAGATGAAGTGTATGTAACTTTCGTGTTGACATCGGAAGTAATCTCTATCTTTGCTGTTTTTCCTTTTGTTACCGTAAACTTCTTCTTTTCCAGCGTCAGCTTTCCTGTTGCCTTGTTTTCTTCTTTTTCATCATCAGCATTATCAGATGTTCCCGGCGTCTGGGTATTTCCTGTGGTTCCCGGCTGTTCATTATCCGCGGAATTATCGTTCTGGCTGTTATCCGTCTGCTGGTTATCTTCCGGCTTCTTATCCTCTTCTGTATTGGAATTATCCGGTGCCGTAGTTCCTGTACTGCTGTTATTGTTGTTGCCTGTAGTTCCGGAAGTGTTTCCTCCCGGCGTTGTTGTCGTTCCCGGATTGCTTCCTCCCGGTGTCGTTGGTGTCGTTGTTCCCGGATTGCTTCCTCCCGGTGTTGTCGGTGTTGTTGTTCCCGGGTTGCTTTCTTCCGGTGTCGTTGGTGTTGTTGTTCCCGGGTTACTTTCTTCCGGTGTCGTTGGTGTCGTTGTTCCCGGATCGTCCTCTCCCGGCGTTGTTGTCCCCGGATCGCTTTCTCCCGGTGTTGTCCCCGGCTTACCCTCCGGCTCAACATATGTTCCGGTCGCAAGGTAAACCTCTGTATAAGCTGCATGATAACCATTTGCTCCTTCCAGATAGACACCATAAATCTTTTTATCTGACAACCCACGGAAATTTTCTTCTGTTATGGCGCCTCCCCTCTGCATTGTAAAGCTTGTTATCTGTTTTATATTATACCAGTCTGTCACTTTAACCGTTACTGGGAACACAGATTCTGATCCATTTGTTCGTATGCAATTATAAGTAGATTTCCCTTTTTCATAACTGGAAACAGAGTTCCCATCATCATCGACCAGTGCCATCGGATACCACCAGAAGCTATCATCTGATGACTTTTTATATACTTCATAATTCTGACCATCATACTCATCACTTCCATACTCATATAATGACTTAGAGGTGTCATAGCCGTATTTTTTTACCATCTCATCTCCATAATAAACATACACATGATAGTAATACTTGTCTTTCAGCTCTTCTCTCATTTTTTCGGAATAATATAATGATACAGAATTATTCATAATATTATCAGGAATGATAAACCCATCCTCTGCAGAAAGAGTATACACTTTTTCATTCTTATCTGCTGCGTCTGTAATATGAAGAGAAATTTTTTCCTGGTTTTCTTCACTGCAATATTCCTTCGCAAGCTCAGCCGAGTTAAACTCCAAGGAAACAGAATCTGCATAATTCCTTTGATTGGATAACGTCATGATTTCTTTCTCTGCCACGCTTTTACTGATAGTGGCGCTGCGGGAAACCGGAAGCCTGCTTTCATCATCGGAATTTAAGACAGCCTTTTGTTCCTTTTCCTTATTTGCATAAATTTGTACACTGTTATTTATTTCTTCTTCATTTTCCAATCCCTGTCTTCTGAAAGTCAGGTTTACGGAATAAAAGCCATCCGTTTCAAATGTGTTTGGAAGATTGATTTCTATATGGTGATTTTTATCAACGATAATTCCACTCCCGGAAGCAACCTCATCCCCATCGCTTGTTTTTATTTTATAGCTTATTGACGCTCCGCTCGAAAGAAAGTTGTCGTGATACTCAATAGTATCCATTTTGGGATTCCATATCATTTGAATCTTATTACCGAACCTCTTTATTCGTTTCGCTTCCATATCTTGCACCAGTTTTTCCGGATAAGTGAATTTTAAATCCGCTCCAACATTATCAATATAACTATAATCATTATCTGTCAACTGCAAAAAATAACGGACACAATTTATTTGTTCATCATCAAATCCATCAATTGCTCCCTCACCTAATACAT
The DNA here is from genome assembly GCA_947629585.1 of uncultured Lachnospiraceae bacterium. Taxonomy (GTDB): domain Bacteria; phylum Bacillota; class Clostridia; order Lachnospirales; family Lachnospiraceae; genus MGBC100174. Next base: position 10,090 of record CANREH010000081.1, read on the forward strand.
AACTTTCTGCTTTCCCAACTATGCTGCCTTCGCGCTCCAATTCAAGCCCTAACTTGCTAAAATCAATATTGTAACCATACACTTTTACACAAATTGCATTTTCCCCGGCATCCTCCGAATCTGCCAGAGCATACCATATATACGGGTCGTCTGTCACCGTAAATTTCACATCCTCCAGCTTTACTGGCTCGTCATTTCCCTCCACGACATAAGCCGGTGTTAAGGTTTCATCTTTCTTTAATTTTCTTGTACGGTAAAATGTCAGTGGATCAGTATTATTTGGAACTATCTTATAACAAGGACTCGTTGGACTACTTACAAAAATTCCTTTATATTTTGTTTCATTGGAAATTCTCATAGATAAATCGTCATATTTCCCTGTTGTCGCTGCTATTTCGCCTTTTTCATCCAATAAATATACTGCCTTAATATCTTCGGGAACTACTGTTTCATTACTTCTTGCAATATAAAGATTAAGCTTAAAAGCCTGCTTGTTTGTTGGCAGATATTCTCTGGAAGCCCAGGCATCCTTATCCTCAAAGGCAACTTTCTGTTCCACTTCCTTTAAAAGCTTATCCTCACAATAAACCCTGAAAAGCAAGTCATAAGATTCTCCGCTCTCCACGCCTGCTGCTTTGAAGTTCCAAAATTCTCCAAGGCTGCTGGTATATGTAGAATTATCGGATTGCGCAACTTCCTTCCCTGTATTTTTATCCACTACTTTCAATGTCAGACTAGGATCCGGAGAATTCTTTTTTTGGGTATAGGTATATTCCACGTACATCGGGAATTCCCCATTCTCCTTATAATAAGTATCTGCAATAGTCATTCCTGTAATTTCCACTGCGTCTTCCGTTTCGTCCGCCGCCTTCGGCTGTACCAAAACCTCCGACTGTCCTCCAAGCTCCTCCGCCGACGCTTCCGCTCCCGACGCCGGAACCAGCGGCATCCCCGGCATTAAGGACATTGCAAGGCTTGCAGCCAATGCCATAGAGACCGCCTGTTTTCTTAATTTCATAAAAAAACTCCTCCTTTTTGTTTTTCGCAGAATAACGCATTCTGGGAAAAAGCTCGAAAACCCCTGATTTTAAAGGCTTTTTTCAATTCTGCCCCTGATTCTGACCCCAAATAAAATTTTTTCATTCTTTTTAAATAGCGTAAAAATACTTTTCTTTACGCCATTTCTTTTCTTTTGCTCCTGACCCCGATTCTGACCCCGAATAGAAAATAAGGGTTCATTTTATTCAATTTTTTGGAAATTATGAATATTTATGACAAATTTTTTTAATTATATATTGACTATTTTCGAGTACTATGTTAAGATTATCTGCGTTAAATATCATTTATTGTTCCTAAAATTCAAAATCGCAGAATGCGTTATTCTGCGAACCCTATTGAATACCTGATTTTTCAAAACCCGCTTGCAAGTCTTGACGCGGGATTCTTGTTTATTCTAACAGACATATTCCATTCCAAAGCTTTGTGTCTCATAAAATTAATATAGAATACCGTAAAAAACAGGACCAGAATTGATCTCTGATCCTGTTTTCTGAAAAATTGACTGCCTGTTTTCCTTAATTAAAATACCACCACGCACACGGAATTTGCCGGAAGGAGAAGCTGTGCCTTCTGGTTATTGACCGCAATCGTGTATTCCTTCGGCTGCACCCTCTCGTTCCACTTGCCATTGACATTCGGCATATGGACCAATTCTTCCTCCGCCGTCAGGACAATCATGCGCGCCGTACCTACCTGCTTGTAGCCTTCAATTGTGATTTCGAGCTTTTTCGGGTCAGGCGCGTTGTTGACAAGCTTCGTATACAGGTATTTGTCATCCTTTGTAACAGAATGGTAAACAGCGCGGTTATACGCTTCCAGCTTATAATCCAGGGAACGACTGTTAAATCCTTCGTTATCCGTATAGGAACAATGGATCTGCTTCCCGTCTTCGCCGCCAAAATCAACAGTGAAGGTATAGACCGTATTCTGCCTGATTTCCTCATAATTACATTCTCTTAAGTTGCCTGCTACAAGGCTGGAAGAATAATCGCCAAGACGGTAGCCTTCTACACCCTGCTTCAGGACACGGAGACCAGTCACATTTCCATTCAGGCCAATAGCGTATTCCAGCACGTCCTTCTTTTCCGGCTCTAAGACTTCCGTAAGCCCTGTACCGATAAAGAATCCGCCGTCGCCGTTAACGCGCGCTGCCTTAACTACAAATGTATAATTATGCCATGATTTATTCATGAGATAGATTCCATTCAGTCCCGTTGCGCAGGCAGGCAGAATCAGTCCTCCCCGTTCCCTGTCCTGGATATATCCATATGCGCCCGGAAGCACCTCCCATTCCGGCGCAAGTTCTTCCATAAAGTCCTGGAAGAACAGGACCGTCTGATCTTCATTGGAAATCACGACTGCTTCCTTAATCAGAAGCTCGGCATTCCCCGTCGCAATCTCAATGCCGCCATACGGCTCCATAGATACCTGGTTTCCCTTAGCGTAAGTCGTAAAGGAGGTTTCCACCTGCTTTTTACCTAGGTATTTTGCAAACATCTGCTGCACATAATAGTTCGGCGTCCTCCAGACGGAGTCATTATCGAACCAGATCGCATCCGGCGTCCAGCGGTAGGAACCGTCGGAAAGCACTTTATTAAATAACGGTGCTGTTGCCGCAAGGCGGACAACGTCGGAATTTTTTTCAAACCCGGTCATGATTGCTGCCTCTGCAATCGCGCCCGCCAGGGTATTTTTATCCGTAGAAGCGTACTCGCCGACAAAGACCTTAGAAGTCTCCTCCTCATTTAATGTACCATCCTCATGATAAGCGCGGTAGTAATAATTATACCGATCTACGTTTTCAAATAAGTACTGGTTGGAACGGTAATAATGCTCATCGGCAATGGTTTCCATATAATTCTTTTCATGCTGGTACCATTTCACATTTCTCTCAAAGCTCTTTGTACCGTCCGTAAAGGCAACTCTTGCGCCGCCGGTCTTTAAATTTCCGCTTAAGAATCTCCATCCGTATTTATAAGCGTCATCATCCGCCTGCGCGCCGACCGTAGAAATAATCGTCAGATCGTAGCCCGGATAGTTCTTTTCCATATGTTTGTCAATCGCATATTTGAAAGCTTCAAAGCTCGCGAAAAATTCTTCGCCCCAGTTTTCATTGCCGACGCCCAATAAATGCAGGGCAAACGGGGCTTCATGTCCCATTTTCTTCCGCAGCGCCGCCCACTCGTTATGCTCAAAATCCGTGCTGATCGCAAAATCAATCAGATCCACAAAGTTTTTGATATACTTTTTCTGAAGGCTGCCGCCTGCCGGGTTCGCATAATCGGAACGCGCCTGGCAGAGAACACCGCACGCCATGACAGGAAGCGGCAGGGCATTTAAATCCTCCGCCAACTGGAAATATTCCATATAGCCCAGGCCCATCGTCATCATATAGCCCCAGACATTGTAATTTTCTTTCCGGTACTCTATGTCGTCCACGGAATCCTTCCAGTCATAGACATTTTCCCAGATATAAGAGCCTTCGGAAATACAGCCGCCCGGGAAACGTAAAAATGTCGGGTGGAGATCCCGCATCGCCTCTACCATGTCGCGCCTTAAGCGGTAATTGGAATTTCCGAGGAAATTCGCATGGGCGCTCGGAGAACCTTTCTCCTCCTTTGCTCCCCAGACATTTCTTGGCATCAGGGAAACCATGTCAATCGCGACATTACCGCGGAAGGTCATTTTCAACTGCGCATAGCCTGTCTTGGTCGCAGCAAGCACCAGCTTTTCTTCTTTGCCATACTTCTTCCAATCACTGCTTGTAATGGAAAGCAGGGCTGCACTGCTGACATTCTGATTGGCGCCGTCCACCAGCTCAATCATAATCTCAGCTTCCGTCACATTCCTTCCCGGCTTCGCCCAGATGGAAAAATCATACCGCTCTCCCGCCCGGATAAACATGGAAAGCCCGCCGTTGTCGTCGCAAAAGCCCCGGTTATAAAGAACGGCTCCATCGGCAACTGACACATAATATTCATTCGTATCCGGCTTGGTAATACCCAGGAACTCATTTAAACCGCCCCGGTTTTGCGGCGTTACCTTATATAAATCGCCGTACCAGTTTTTTAACGGCATATGGTTTCTTCCGGTTGACTTGCCGTCCACACCGGAATGAAAATCGTAAGTATTATATTCAAATGCCTCAAAGGAGCGGTTGCTGACAAGCTCCGCATATAAACCGCCATCGGCGGCATTATTGATATCCTCAAAAAACAGCCCGTACATAGTATCACTGATATCCGTCAGCTCCTTGTCCGCATGGATCGTCATCGTATACGGCACGGTAATTCTCGGAATAACATTGACATAATAATACTCGGAACGGGATTCCTTCCCAAGCGAAACATTCACCGTCAGCCTTATGTACTCCGGTTTTTCAAAATCGCCCACTTTTCCGTCGGAAGTCAAGACATTTTCCTTTTCCGACTGCCAGGACACGGCAACCTTCCCGCCCATAAAGCTCGTTGGAAGCTCAATATCCTGCGTGATAATCTTTTCCGGCGGCGTCATATATTTTTCAAATACCATATCAATGATATTTTTCTCGGAAATTGTCTCACAGACAATATCCACAATTTCATCCTCGGAAAGCGTCCTCTTATAGATACGGAAATCCGTCAGGGAAGCGTGGATATCACAGTCCGCCTCAAACTGGGAAAAACCAATGTAGTTATTGACGTAATTTCCCTCTTCCTGAAGCCCTGCAAACCATTCCCGCAGGCGCTTATAATTGCCGCTTGATGTCTGGCTTATCGAACCGTCCCCCAACAGTTCGCCGTCCACATAAATCATCGGCCCTGCGCTGCTCTCCGTCCCGTTCTTCGTCCCATGTACCACAACCGCAACATGCAGCCAGTTATGCTCCGGGAAAAAACGCCCCGGATCGGCAACCAGATCAGCACCTGAAAAACAGCTCGCATGAAGGTTCCTGGTCAGAAACAGGTAAGGTCCCATATGATCCTTGCCAAAGTCAAAAATACGTTCCCAAATATTATACCCCTTCGACAGATTCAGCCAGAAAGTAACGCACATGCCTTCATCATCCGTCACTTCCTGCAGCAGGTTCTCCGGCAGCTTCATGTAAGAGTTGTCACGCATACCATCGCCCTGGATATGGAGCGCCATGCGTCCATCCATATTTTTAATAATCGGCGGATTGGTACCGCAAGGCACCGCATCCCTCCCATGCCCGGAAGAATCTTTTCCGATATTCTCCGGATCATCAAAGCGGTACCATGCAATCATGTCTTTGATTGGTTC
>CANREH010000082.1 GCA_947629585.1 uncultured Lachnospiraceae bacterium
TTGATCGGTGTGGGCTACGACAAGAACACCTCCCTCCACCTGGCCGATGTGCGGGCTGATTACCCTGGCAAACACAATACCGTGGAGAGCAGCGCGATTATGGAAAACGGTATTCGTGTCTGGAAATCCTATGAGACACTTTTTGTGGACGGAGAGGATTTTGACCAGATCGGTCAGGCTTTTGAGACAAGCTGTCCGGTTGCCAAAGCCGTTTTGGGAAATGGGACAGTGACCTTCATGCGCCAAAGGGAACTGGTAGATTTCGCGGTCAGATGGATTGAGGAGAACAGAAAATGATGCGTTCAAAAGAGCAGTCTTTTTTCCACACGGTATGTGCGCTTGCCATTCCCGTAGCACTGCAGTCCATGCTCCAGGCCTCTTTCGGCGTGGTGGATCAGGTCATGATCGGCCAGCTTGGAGGCGTGGAGGTGGCCGCTGTCGGACTGGCAGGGAAATTTACGGGGATATTAGGCGTGGTGCTTTCCGCCGTGGGCGCTGTGGCGGGGATCATGATCTCTCAGTATATGGGTCAGAAAAATACCGCCGAGACACGGCGGAGCATGGTCCTCAATCTGCGGGTGTGCCTCATTCTCGCCGCATTATTTATGTTAGCAGCTATCGCTGTTCCAGAGCAGATCATGGGTTTTTATATCGCGGATACCGCGACTGCGGAAACGGCGGGGCGGTATCTCACCATCGTCTCCGGCACCTTCCTCCCAGCGGCGGGGATCACCATACTGTCCACCTATTTGCGATGCATGGAAAAAGCCTCTCTCCCGCTCTACGCCGGGATCGCATCGGCGGCGGTAAACACGGGACTCAACTGGATATTGATTTTCGGAAAGCTTGGCGCGCCGGCTCTGGGCATCAGGGGAGCGGCGCTGGCCACGCTGATCTCACAGCTTGTATATTTCGCGGTTATCTTTGTGATGGTTCTGAAATACCGGGAGAGCGCGGAGAACAACCCGCCGGGTTCCTTTGCCTGGAAACAATATCTCTCCATGCTGTTGCCGCTTTTGGTGAGTGAATTTATGTGGGTTTTGGGCGAAAACGTGTACACGGGCATTTACGGGCACCTGGGCACTGCTGCCACCGCTGCCATGACGCTGACGAACCCTGTGCAGTCCCTGGCAATCGGGGCCTTGTGCGGCCTGAGTCAGGCGGCGGCGATCCTCGTCGGCAAGCGCCTTGGCGACGGGGACCGGGAGATGGCCTACCGGGAGGCGAAAAAGCTCCTTCTCTACGGCCTGGCGGGCTCCCTGCTGCTGTCTGTGATGATTTTCTTTGTAAGCCCCTGGTATGTACGTATTTTCAATGTGGAAACCGGCATCCGGGAACTGACGGTCCAGATCCTCGCCGCTTACGCCGCAGTCATGCCTTTTAAGGTGCTGAACATGATCATCGGCAGCGGCATCCTGCGCAGCGGTGGAAAAACGACCTACGTCATGGTTATCGACCTGATGGGCACCTGGCTTTTCGGTGTACCCCTGGGGCTTCTCACAGCTTTTGTATTTCACTGGCCCATCCCTATGGTCTACCTCACCTTGTCCATGGAGGAATGTATACGCTTTGCCGTCTCCCTCGTCGTTTTCAAGCGCCGTGGATGGATGAGCCAGCTTCGGGCGTGATAAACAATGCATTGGAGGTAAACCATGAAAACAATCATAATTGCAAATGATGAAAACATAGACGATATTGTCAGATTGAGGGTTAAGATGCAAATCGAGGACTGGAAGTTTACGTTGAATAAAGATTTTTCTGTTTATTCAGATCAGTTTTATGAAATTACAAAAAATTATATCAAAGAACACCTTAATAAGTCGTTATAGTTTGCTTTGATGTATTTAATGGAAAAACCGATAACAATGTGCGGGATCGAAGAATTGGCGGAATTACCGCAAATAACAGTATGTACAGAAAGCAACGGACGGCACGGTTGCGTTGTGAGTGTTTTAATGATATTACATTGACAACAAATACCCCGGAGGCTGCGCATATTTATGAAAAAGTCGGGTTTAAAAAAATATCCAGCAAGTATTTTTTAGGGATCTGAATTCCCGCTTTTTGGGAAGTGGGTCAGAGAAGTGGAGGAAGAACTGAATATCACACCTGAAATTATTCGTCCTTTATGGCTGAATCAGAGCTTTTTTACCGAAGATGTTGATGGGCTTAATTATCATGAAATCTTATTATCTGATGGATATTTTTGGAACAGGATTATTGGACAAAGGGGAACGGTTTACGCTCCATGAGGGCCGCCATACACATGACTTTGAATGGCTTGCATTTGAACGACTGCGGGATGAATATTTCTATCCTATATTCCTGAAAACAGACATTTTCAATCTTCCTGAACAATTTACCATTAGAACAGAGCGTAAGTGATTGGTCAAATCCAGTTTGACAGGAAGTAGATTAGAGTAAAAAATAAGAATTTGAAACACACAGTTAGGAGAATAATAAATTGGTGTTGTGCAAGATGAGAGCAATTTATCCCTTATGTTTACTGCCTCGGACATTGAAGCTGTTAAGAAGCGGATATATAAAAATTGGGAACATAGTGTACGTTTCGTATCGGGTTTCACTGTGGATTTACATTCGTAAGAAAATTTACAGTATCCAGATGCCACAGGCTGTTATCCTGGATCTGGATTCCACTCCTCTTGATGCATACGGCAGACAGGAAGGCAGGCAGAGTCTTTCACTTCCATTATCAGAGCAATGGTTATCATCCACTTGTCTGTTATGATAGAATGACCGGAGATCTGATAAAAATTCAGCTTCGTGATGGGAGCGAGTATTCCTGTACAGGAGTGGCTGGCTTCCTGCAGCCGATACTTGACGAATACCTGGATGATTATCCGGAAATCCATATTCTGCTCCGTGGTGACAGCGGGTTTGTCACGCCCGGACTTTACAGGCAGTGCGGGGAAAATGGCACAGGCTATGTGATCCGGCTGAAGGAGAATGGCATTCTCCGTGAAAAAGCATCTTATCTTGTATGGATTCATCACCAGAGTATCTCGTCAGAGTTTACTGTAAGAGAGGGCTGATGGAAAACTTTACCTTTCATTTATAGAAGTTATTGACATATGTCAAAATTGAGTGTAAGATAGTTATTGACATATGTCAGAAAGGAGGGCTTATGCCAAGACCAATAAGGTGTCGTAGAATAGAGAAAATGCCGATCTACCGTAGTTTTTCACCGGATGATGCCACGGTTATTGAAAGTATTCAGATGACGGTGGATGAGTTTGAAACTTTACGGCTTTTGGACAGTGAGGGACTTACGCAGGAGGCGTGTGCATCCAGAATGAATATAGCCCGCACTACTGTTACAGCCATATACGATAGTGCAAGGCGTAAGGCTGCGGATGCCCTTGTTCATGGGAAACGGCTGTTGATTGCTGGTGGGTGCTGTGAGTATGAGCCAGTTAAAATATGTCAGAAAATTATGGTGAAAGGAAATCGTTCTATGAGAATTGCAGTAACGTATGAAAATGGAGAAATTTTTCAACATTTCGGGCATTCCGAACAGTTTAAACTGTATGATGCTGAAAATGGAATTATCGTTAATGAACAGGTGGTTGATACCAATGGAAGCGGACATGGTGCGCTTGCAGGATTTTTGCAGGCGGCAAAAGTTGATATCCTGATTTGCGGCGGTATCGGTATGGGGGCGCAGATGGCTCTTGAGGATGCTGGAATAAAACTTTATGCCGGGGTTCAGGGTTCAGCAGATGCAGCAGTAAGAGCGCTTATGGAAGGGACATTGGAATATGATCCAAATGCCTGTTGTGATCATCATGAATATCATGACAACGACTGCGGACATTCCTGCGGGGAGCATTCCTGTCACAAGTAGTGCAGCATTCTTTTCCAGTATAGATACAGTCATAGTAAGTAAAAAGAAGTGGAAAAAAATTTATTTGGTTTTAGCTATGATTTTTTTGGTGAAGGCGGGTTATTGGAAACAATACTTAGAGGATGCAGAGAAAGAATTTTATAAGCAGCAGTTACTGGAAAGGATAAAAAGAGAACAGGCAAAGGGTTTGAATAATAGTTTTAATCAAAAGCTTATGAATAAATTTGACGGATTTGCGATAAAGCTCGTGTGATGGCATACGTTTGATGCTGGCTAAAACGGCGGGAGGAAGTGCGGAGATTTGGCAATGGAAATTGTCTGTTAAAGCAGGCTCGAATTTCACACGAAGGCTTGCGAGTAGTCTTGGATTAAGATGGTTTATTCTGTTAATATATATGAGAAGAGGTGATGATGGGCATGGTTACGCTTGGAACATTAGAAGAAATAAAGGATTTAAGAGGAATATGGCCGCATGAGGCTCATGATTTTACTCCATGGCTGGCAAGGAACATAGGAGTTCTTGGAGAAACAATAGGTATAGATATCAGTATCAAAGAGACGGAATCATCCGTTGGGAACTTTAATGCTGATATATTTGCATTGGATGCTGATACGGGAAGAAAGATAATTATTGAGAACCAGCTTGGAGACACCGATCATGACCATCTTGGGAAACTTATTACTTATGCTTCCGGGAAGGAAGCTGATTTTGTTATTTGGGTTGTTAAAAAGGCAAGGCCTGAGCATAGAGCTGCGATTGAATGGCTGAATAATCATACAGATGAGGGCGTGGGGTTTTTCTTATGTGAGATTAAAGTGTACCGCATTGGCGGTTCTGAACCAGCTCCGAAGTTTGAGATAATTGAGCAGCCTAATGATTGGATTAAAGAAATGAAACAGACGGGCAGCCAGATGGAAAGAAGAATCTTTCCTAAGATTAGAGATATGCTTAACTGGGGCGTTGTTTCTGCTGGAGATATTCTTGTGGCAAAAGGATTTGAAGAAAAAGGAGATGTAGAACTTCTTGCCAACGGTCACATTTTATTGAATGACGAAGAATTATCTATGCAGGATTGGCTCAGGAAACTGACGGGTTGGAAATCTGTAGAAACTTATAAGTTTGCTGTCCATAAAGCAAGCGGAAAAAGCCTGTCACAGATTCGGAAAGAGTATATGGAATCACAAGAAGATAATGATGGTTAAATTGTTATTTACAAGAAAAAATATTAAGCAATTAGATATAGAAGAATTTTATAAAAGCTAAAGCGATAAATTCTATCAGTTCTGGGATTACGATTGTAACAGAGAAACTGTAATAGTGGTTTTGTTGGCCGTAATTTAAAAGAAAAGATATGGCAAAAATGAAAGATGAAAACTTATTATCGTGGGGTGAAAAGAACGGAACTAAAGACAGGCTGGCAAAACGTAATAAAGAGATAGTAAACAGGTACTATTCGGGCGTAACTGCTGCAGAACTTGGCATCATGTATTTTCTTTCAGAGAAAAGAATTGGATATTCATTTTGGCAGGGTTGTCGCAAAAAGGGGATCGGCAACGATAAAAGCCATTGATGATAACCGTCAATCTGAAGATGAATTGATCACATTATACGAAGAAGATGCCAGAAAAATGTATCGTAAGTGGGATAATGTTAAGCATATTAGTGAGGAAATAAAAGACAAAAGAATTCCCCGAAAAGCTTATGACTCTGGTTTGTGGGGACTTAAAATTATTGCGAAAGAACGTTTGCAGAAAAGAAAAGATCCACTTCAATTCGGTGTGGTTGTAACGCTAAAAGAGATGAATGGTGTAAACCGTATCGATGATTTTGTGAAAATGTGCCTTGCACGAGGGTGGTTGGTTCATAAGCTTGACATTGAAAATCAGCTGGATGTATATGCTAAGGCAGAGGAAGAAATCGAGTTTGAATAAAAGAGAATTATTTTTGCAATTTTTTCAAAATAAACGGCTTGCAACTATTTTTAGTTGCATGTTGCACTTTTGCGTGATATACTATATGAGAAGGGGAAGGCAATGAGAAAGAAAGATAAATTATTGGAGAGACTGCTAAAAAAACCAAAAGATTTTACTTTTGATGAAATGAAGTCTTTGCTATCATATTTCGGGTATGAGCTAAAACAAGGTGGAACCGGATCAGGAGTCAAATTTATCAGAGACGGAAGCAATGATGTGATAAACTTCCATAAACCACATCCAAATGGAATATTAAAAGCTATATATTAGACCAGGTAATAGAAAAATTAAGAAAGGATGGTTTGCTATGAGTGATCTTTTATCATATAAAAATTATAATGGGACAGTAGAATATTCCAGAGAAGATGATTGCCTGTTTGGAAAAGTGATTGGGATAAAGTCTTTGCTATCTTATGAGGGGGATTCTGTTAAGGAATTAGAACAAGATTTTAAAAATGTAATTGACGAATATTTGAGTGATTGCAAAAAGCGAAAGGTGGAGCCTGAACAACCATATAAAGGTACTTTTAATGTGCGGATCAGTCCTGAACTGCATCGGAATGTTGCTGTGTATGCAATAGAACATGGTAAAACATTAAATGCAGCAGTTGAGGAAGCTATTGGAAATATGATTGGAATATCTTAAACAGAATATTATGACGCAATCTGTATTCTTTTATTTGAGAAGAAACACAGGACTTATAAGGAGTTACAGGAAAATGATAAAAATACTATTCATCTGCCACGGCAATATTTGCCGCAGCCCAATGGCTGAATTTGTTATGCGTGACATTGTGAACCGTGCAGGATATGGAAATGAGTTCCATATCGCCTCTGCCGCCACAAGCACGGAGGAAATCGGTAACCCGGTTCACTATGGCACAAGGAAGAAGCTGCGTGAGGTCGGGATTTCAACCGACGGGAAATATGCTGTTCAATTAAAAAAGAGTGATTACAGGAATTATGATTACCTTATCGGCATGGACAGCATGAACCGCAGGAATATTTTACGGATTATCGGCAGTGATCCGGAGAATAAGGTATATAATTTACTGGAGTTTGCCGGGGAGTCAGGCGATATTGCGGATCCATGGTATACGGGGAATTTTGACCGGACATATGAAGATGTCCTCAGAGGCTGTCAGGCATTATGGGAGCATTTGAAAAATAAGCTGAACTGTTCAAAAAAATAATGTATGAAAGAAAGGAGAAGCCAGAGGTGTTTTTTCACTCTTTATTTGTGCCATAGTCCGATTTTTAAAGAAAATCGGGCCATATCACACCTTTGGCATGATACAAAATATGTTAGATAAAAGTTATTATAAGCTCAGGAAGTATTTGGCAGCCAGGTTTAAATGTGATTTGGACTGCCCAACCATCAAGACGACTCTGGAGGCGTTGGACGCCTGCAATTTTATTTCTGCTTATCATGAAATCGGGAAAATGGTGCCGCATAGAATGTTAAGTTCTGTGGTTTCGGGAATGGAGATTTCCGGCGACCCGGTGATGGATATTAAACTGCGTGCCTGCAAATCCGTGTTATCTCTTGCGGGACAGAAGAAAGAGGAAATGGAATATGCCGTTAAAAAGAATCTGGATTTTGCCTGCTGTTCCAGAAGCAGTTACGGGGACTGTTTGATTTCCCTTTTAGCAAATCTCCAGCCGGTTTCTTTTGGACAGGATGATGGCACAAAGCAAACGGTTTCAGGAAATGCTGTCTTGGAGAGGGCGATGGAATTGTCAAAAGCAATATATCGGACGGATTATGACGGGGAACGCATGGAAAAGGAATTTCCGGAGACCATGTCTTTTTCTGAAAGCTGTATGGATAGCGTATTTCTGGAAACGGTACAGAAGGATGCAGAGATATTAGAAAATGAATGGATTTCTTAAAGATCTGAGATTTTCATATTAAAAAAGAGATTTTTTTATTTTTCAGTTCTTGCCGGATTTGGTAAGATAGGGCTAAAAAAGGAAGGGAAAAAATATGGCCAGGATACAGGCGAAGCGAGAAAACTACAAAAGGGCTTATAAAAAGCATGCTTATACCTATGAAAAATTACGGGATGGAAGTGATATTACAAAAAGACTGGTTTTATGTTACTGCGTAGAATGCGGATTGAAATATTTGATTATGTTGGACAGAAAGATAGTAAAGATCTCGCAGGCAGAAGAAGACATTTCTTCCGTATTAGTATCGCATGACTTTAGAATTTTATTAACAGCAGTAAAAAAGTCCGGGGTATATCAATTTAAGCAATTCCAGACAGAATACGGGGATATTGTAAATACAGGAAATTATCATCAATTATGCAGATATTGTATAGATGCAGAGGATAATAATGATATTTATGAATTTGATAAAACACTCAATAAAATTGCAGAATGGTTAAAAGAGGAGATATAGATTATGAGATTTTATACATGGAAAGATGTTGAACAAAGTTGTTTTATTTATAAAAAAGAGTGGAAAGAAAAAATATATGCCATAGATGTTTACCCTGATGAAATGATTCTTCATTTAAAGGAGAACGTATCAGAGGATACCGCGCTTGATATTATTAAAAATATTTTTCCAAAAAATGTTAATGCGTATAATAAAACTTTTTCACTTGACAGAGATACGGCGCCTCTTGCAATATCTTTTGAACAGGAATATGAAAACTATGAAAAACCTTTGAGACCTTTATTTGAGCAGATAATTTATAGCGAATCGGCATACCCTGATAAGACATTAAATGAATTGGAGCGTCCGGTGATTGCGTTTCATTCGTATAAAGGCGGTGTGGGACAGACACTGTCGCTTTTGGCTTTTGCAAAGGCATGGACAAGTGTAAACGGCAGGAAATCGGATGATCGGATATTAATTATTGATTCTGATCTGGAAGCTCCGGGTTTAACATGGATACAGGGTGGAAGAAATGAAAATACATTTAGTTACCTGGATCTGCTGACTCTGATACAGGATTCCGATGATATAGATGAAATTGTTGATACGGCAGTTAAGGAAATTGGCAGTTTATATATTCCGCTTGAATCGGAACAACAGGTAATACAGCATATTTTTCTGCCAACGTTTCGATATGATGAGCAGTTGTTTCATTTGTATGCGAGTCCGGATTCCGTGATTAAAGGAAGGAACAGGGCGTATATATTGGCAGAAATACTTTCTAAAATTGCGGTGCGCATAAATGCATCGTTAGTGCTGGTAGATCTGCGCGCCGGCATTAGTGAGTATTCAGCGCCGTTATTATTTGATCCGCGCGTAAAAAAGTATTTTGTGACTTCGACGTCTTATCAGTCGATTATTGGAACAGAAAAAATATTAAGGTATATATCAAAAGGGCTGCCAATAACAGAGGATTCTAATTTGCCTACTATCTTATTGAACATGGTTCCCACTAATCTTGGGAAAACTGAAAAGGATGAGATTATAAAACAATTAGTGAATTGTTTTGAAACAAACGAAAAGAATGCGCAGTTATTGGATAATATGGTGCTGGAACTTCCATTTGCCAGTGAATTGGTTCACCTGACTGATATACGCCAGATTTTGGATAATTTAAAAGATCGAAGTATGTATACCGCGCTTGAAAAGCTTGTTGCACAATTTTATGAGAGGGCGGAAGGAATTGCCCAGATATATTCAGGAGAAAAAAGGCCGGAGGTGCTGAAACAGATTTATGAATTTTCAAAACAGCAGATAACGGCCGAAGCTAATGGAACCGCAAATCTGCTGTTGACAGAGTCTATTAAAAATTTATGTACAAGATTTAAAAATCAAATTCCAACTGCGGTTGTCAGAGGTGCAGAAGGTTCAGGCAAAACGTTTCTTTACAGACGGCTACTTGAGCAGGGAAACTGGAAAGTTTTTTATAATAGTGTGAATGACAGGACGCAGGGACAGAGTAATGGGTATTTTGTTCCGGTTTTTGCACCGCGGAATATGATGAAACTGAATGAACTGCTTAGCCGATGTATAGATAAATTGAATAAGAAAGTAGCGGCTGCCAATGTTTCTAAAACAGTGTATTTGGAAAATTCAAAAAAATTAGAGAATCAGGTTTTGATTGATACAGACTGGATGGTGTTCTGGGAGCAGCTTTTTGCTGCATCAGTAAATGACAGATTTCGTAATTTTACAGAATTGGAGCAGGCATTAAAGCAACAGAATCAAAAAATAGTGTTTATAGTTGACGGATTAGAAGAAATATTGAGGAAAGTTTCCACGGATGTAAAGCAGCAAAAAGCAATTCAGATCTTGTGTCAGGATTTTATTAATTTTTTGGCTGCAAAGTATGATAATATTGGAATTATCCTGTTTTTGCGGAGTGATATGGCAAAAAGCGCTGTCACAATTAATTATGAGCAGTTTAGCCAGATACACGATTATTCAGAACTAAAATGGTCATCGGAGGAAGCGCTTAGACTGGTGATTTGGGTGGTGGCGCAGGCAGTTGACGGGTTTTATACATCAACTGTGCCTATAGGCGCTGCGTTGAAAGAAGTAATTGATGCAAAATTAGAAGAGATATGGGGGTTGAAATTAGGAAAAAGAAGCTCTAATGAAGTATTTTCATCAAGGTGGATTTTGGCTGCATTATCTGATTTTAATGGGCAGCTGCAGGCGAGGGATATGATTCGTTTTCTGAAAGAAGCATCAAAAATAAATACAAAGAATCCTCCGTATAAGGATAGAATTCTGATGCCGGAAGAAATACGTAAAGCGGTCTCAGAATGTTCCAAAGCGAAAATTGAGGAGATAAAAATGGAGTATGCAGATCTGAAACCAATTTTTAACAAATTAGAGCAATTGCCGCCGGAAAAGAAATTATTGCCATTAAATCTTGGTGAAGATGCGTTGACTGCAGCGGAAGAAAAATTAATGAGACAGGAAGGTTATCTGGCAGGAGATGGTGAAAAGCTGTATTTGCCGGAAATTGTCAGGCATGCTCTGGGGTTTAAGTATGACGGCAGAGCGAGGCCGAAGGTACTTTCGTTATTTTCAAAACGATGAAGGAAAGTCCCAATCATTCGGTTATACGGAGAAAGCAGGATGTTTCGGAAATGTATTTTTGGAAACAGTACAGAAGGATGCAGAGATATTAGAAAATGAATGGATTTCTTAAAGATCTGAGATTTTTACACCAGAAAAGAGATTTTTCTATTTTCAAATTTTGCCGGATTTGGTAAGATAAAGAGGAGCATACAGGATAGGAGGTATTTTTATGAACAAGAACAGGAAACGTATACTTGGCACGGGGCTTTCGATTGCTCTGTCAACAGCGACAGTATTGACAGGCATTCCTCTGGAGGGGTTACAGGGGATGCTTGCGAAAGCGGCTTCTTTTGAGGATTCCAAAGTTTTGTCGTTATCTTTTGAGGGGGATTTAAAGGACAGCTCCGGAAAGGGAAACAATGGGACGGCGGTTGATACCGTAGGGTATGCCCAGGGACAGAAGGGACAGTGCTTAAGCCTGACCGGGAAAGGGTATGTGGATCTTGGCACGTCAGACAGCCTGCAGCCTGCGGAAATGACGGTTTCTTTCTGGTTAAAGGCGCCCGCTGATATGTCCGGGGAGCATTTGATTATGTGGAATAAGGACAATGGAAGCTGGTTCAGCGACGGATGGTATCTGGGGAGTACCGACGACAGGCCGCTGGAATTATCCGCAGGTTCTTCTTTCGAGGCAAACGGGCAGCCGTATAAGTGTTATGTCAGCGGCAGCAGGAAAGAGTTTTTCCCGGCAGGGGAATGGGTGCATGTTGTCCTCACTTACAGTTCGGAAACGAAGCAGGCAGTTGTCTATCGGAACGGCATTAAGCAGGAAGTATCCACAGAGTTTGACGAGCAGGACGGAAAGATTGAAGGAACGGCAGCCAAGAAGTGGCTTGGGACGAATTCTCCGGGCTATGGAGCAGTATCTTCCTTTGATATTGATGAATATGAAATTTACAGCTCGGCTGCCACAGAGGAAGACGCCGTTGCACTTTACCAGAAAAATGGCGGGACAATGGATCATGCGGCACTGCTCCAGAAAGATTTGGATGCCCTGACGGTTCCCGAAGAAGTGAGCGCGAATATTTCCCTTCCGGTTTCCGGCACGCAGGGAGGCAGCAGGATTTCCTGGGCGTCTTCTAATCCGGAAGTGATTTCCGAGACTGGCGTTGTGAAACGGCCGTCGGCTGAGAATGGGGATACGAAGGTGACACTGACTGCGGCCGTTACCAATGGCACGGAAACAAAGGAAAAGACATTTGAAGTGACGGTAAAGGCTTCCAGTGAATTTTCCGACATGAGCCATTTTGACAATGGGGATGTTCTTGTTACCGATGATTATGAAGACAATGCCTTCCAGAAGGATGTGGACTATCTGATTTCCCTGGATACCGATCGTCTCCTGGCAGGCTTCCGTGAGACGGCGGCCTATGCAGCAGGCTATTCCGAAGCCCAGGCAAAGGAATATATGAAAAATAAAGAGCGTTACGGCGGCGGCTGGGAAAACAGCTTAATTGGCGGGCATACTATGGGACATTACCTTTCCGCGCTTGCGCAGGCGTATGCCAATCCTGCCATTACGGAATTGGATAAGCAAAAGGTGAATGAGATTCTTACGGAGATTGTAAACAGTTTGAAGGAATGCCAGGATATGACAAAAGGCTCTAAAATCTGTAAGGAAGGATATCTTTTTGGGGCAGTGCTGAAAGCTGACTTTATGGATAATCTGGAAAAGCAGTTTGACAATGTGGAGGAAAATAAAGCAAATATAGGTACTCAGGCATGGGTTCCGTGGTATACCATGCATAAAATTATTGCCGGGCTTGTGGATGTCTATAAACAGACGGGGAACGAGACGGCGCTGTCGGTTGCGTCAAAGCTTGGCGACTGGGTTTATAACCGTGTTTCCGCATGGTCGGACAGTACGCAGAAAACTGTGTTAAATATTGAGTACGGCGGAATGAATGACTGCTTGTACGAGCTTTATAAAATCACGAAAAATGAAAACCATGCCCTGGCAGCGCATAAATTTGATGAAACGGATTTATTTGAAAAGGTCAAGGCAGGAGCTGCCAATGTTTTAAATGGAAAACACGCCAATACTACGATTCCGAAATTTTTAGGCGCGCTCAACCGCTATGAGGCAGTTGGCGACAGCGCTTATCTGGAATATGCGCAGGCTTTTTGGCAGATGGTTATTGACCGCCATACTTATATTACCGGAGGAAACAGCAATGACGAGCATTTTGTTGCGGACAATGCGCTGAATGCGCGGAGGACAAATGTCAATAATGAAACCTGCAATACTTACAATATGTTAAAATTAAGCCGGGGCCTGTTTGAAATTACCGGGGAGAAAAAATATGCGGATTATTATGAAAATACCCTGCAGAATGCCATTATGTCCTCACAGAATCCGGAAACCGGCATGATGATGTATTTCCAGCCGATGGATACCGGATACCAGAAGGTATTCTGCACGCCGGAGGACAGCTTCTGGTGCTGCACCGGATCGGGCATGGAGAATTTCACCAAATTAAATGACAGTATTTATTTTTATAAGGGTGATACGGTTATTGTCAACCAATATATCAGTTCTGAATTGACGTGGGAAGAAAAAGGGTTTCGATTAATTCAGACGACGGACTTTTTAAATTCCGACAAGGCGGCATTTACGGTGGAAGAAACTTCCGGAAATACCTCCCTCCGCCTGCGGATTCCGGACTGGGCGGCAGGGCCTGTAACCGTGTCCATAGACGGAACGGAAACAGAATATTATAAGGAAAACACAGAATATATTTCCATTCCGGCAGGCGATTTGAAAAAAGGCACGGAAATTTCCGTCACGATTCCAAAAACAGTGGCGGCTTATAATCTTCCGGACAGTGAAAATACCTATGGATTTAAGTATGGGCCGTATGTCTTAAGCGCAAAGCTTGGCACTGAACATCAGACGACAGGACCTCATGGGGTCAATTTAAAAGTGCCTGCAGAAAAAGCGGTGGAAGACGATCATATTTCCATTTCCAGCGCGGCTACCGTACAGGAATATATGGAAAATATCGCTGACAATCTGGTAAAGAAAGACGGAAGTATGGAATTTACCCTGCAGGGAACGGATTTTAATTATGTGTTTGTTCCGCATTACAGCCAGTATACGGAAAATTATGGGATTTACTGGACATTTTCCATTGACGAAGAAGGGCGCAGCGCCGATCAGATTCTGAAAGCCAAGAAAGACGCGAGGTTCGCAGCGGCAAGGCAGGGAGCGATTGAGGCCGGGTACGGACAGTACGAAGACGGGCTGAAGGAAGAAAATTCCGTTGGGGATTCCACGGCATTGACAAGATATGCAAAAGCGGGCGGGTATTTCCAGTATGAAATTGCGGTAAAACCGGGAGAAGACAATTATCTGCTTGTGACTTTTACAAAAAATGACGACGGCAAACCGATGAAAATTTCCGTCGGCGGTACGGAGATTTTTCAGGAAACATTAAACAGCCAGACGGCAAAGGCTGTCAATGAGGAGCTTTCCGAAGCGGATGAAAATTATTATCAGGTTTTGATAAAGCTGCCGAAAGAGCTGATTGACGCCAATGCGAAAGCGGGAAGCGTGGATTCCTCCAGGCAGGTAGTAGACGTCCGCTTTGAAGGGAGCGCGGCGGAGGATTCCGCAAGAGTTTGCGATTGGTTATACAGCCGTACCGGATATGCTTCCGAAAATTCCTTGGCTTCCCTGACGGTAATCGAGGGTTCCGTAAAAAAGAGCGGAAATAATTATACGGTTTCCGTCCCTGCATCCACAAAGGAAATTAAGGTTGATTATGAAATTGCGGATACCAGGGGTTATCTGGAGGTTGACGGCATTGTTGTAGACGAAACGGCGGAAAAAACAATAGCCCTCACAGGAAATACCACGAAAATTACCATGAAGGTATTTGCGGAAGATTTTGAAACATCAAAAGAATATACCCTGACTGTTTCCAAAACAAAAACCGTAAAATTAAATAAGAAAAAAGCAAGCTTAAAAGCTGGAACAACAGTAAAGCTGAAAGTAAAAAATACCAGTAAAAAAGTTACCTGGAAATCCAGTAAGCCAAAGGTTGCCAGGGTAAATAAAAACGGAAAAGTAACCGCATTAAAAGCGGGAAAATGTAAAATTACCGCGGCAGTTGGAAAGAAAAAACTTGTCTGCAATATAACCGTAAAAGCCGGGAAAACGAAGAAAAAAACAGGAAAATAGAGAATATTCCGTATAACAGCATTTAAAAGCATCTGCCGGAGAAATCCGGCGGGTGCTTTCTCTTTGTATGACGGGCATGCCGTCAGTCTGTGGTGAAAGTCCACAAGGGGCGTAGTTGCCGACGAACCCCAAAGCAA
>CANREH010000083.1 GCA_947629585.1 uncultured Lachnospiraceae bacterium
ATGGCGGATATTTTTGAGGAAACGGTCGCTTTGGGCGCAAACCCGAAAAAAGTCTCCAACTGGCTGATGGTGGAAACTATGCGCCTGTTAAAAGAAAAAGACATGGAGCCGGAGGATATCCGGTTTTCTCCGGAGAACCTTGCTAAATTGATTGCACTGACAGAAAATAAATCCATCAACAGTACGGTGGCAAAAGAAGTTTTTGAAAAAATGTTTGCAGACGATATCGATCCGGACAAATATGTGGAAGAACATGGGTTAAAAACCGTCCATGACGAAGGCGCACTCCGCAGCACCATTGAAAAAATCATTGCTGCAAACCCGCAGTCCGTGGAAGATTACCATAATGGGAAGAAAAAAGCTATCGGCTTCCTTGTCGGGCAGACCATGAAAGAAATGAAAGGGAAAGCCGATCCTGCGATGGTCAACCAGATATTGGCGGAGCTGTTGTAGTTTTTTTGTATAATTAATAAGTTTAAACGTAAAAATAGGAATGTGTTTTGATTGAATAGCAACATGAGATGTATTGAAACAAGATAGAATGAATAAAATCGAAAATATCATTCTCATTGAATCATAGGAGGGTACATTCCCCGATGCTTGCATCGTAACTTGCTTAACGAAACGTGGAAAAAGTGGTAAAATATAAGCTGGAAAGGAGAAGTTGTATATGTATCATTTTGTATTTCCAACAAAGTATCGAAGAGTCGTAGTAGATGAGAAGGTAGAAGAAGTAATAAAAGAAACATATGAAGAGATAAGCAAGAGATAGGAACTGTATTTTTTGGAGATAGAAATGGATAAAGATCATGTACATTTTCTTATTCAGTCCGTGCCAAGTTACAGTCCAATGTAAGTTGTGAAGTGAAGATTGTAAAAAGTATAACGGCAAAAGAAGTGCTTGCACCGGGGTAGTTGATTAGCAGTATGAGATATGATAATATATTCTATAAAATCAGAGAGGAAAAAGCAGGGATATTATTATGGAAGACGAAGCTGTATTAAGCAGTAGCGGGGAATATACATCATTTTCATTTCATGGACATACGATCCGTTTTAAGACATCTTTAAAATTAGAGAGATATACGAAGGTTCTGGAATGGAATAATGGTTATATTGTGGTCATGGCTAAATATGAAAACCATGAGGAAGAGGAGGAATACATTGATTTGATTCCTATTTTGGAAAATTTATATTTTGACCCTGATGAATTTCTATCGCCGATTAAGAAAGTGAGGATTGATTATGAATCGTAATATTATAGAAATTGCGGATGCTGCGGAAATGATAATCAATGGATATGCTTTTATGAAAATGGGTGATAATATAAGGGTATTGAATCTTAATCAGTCAGATAAAGCGGCTCTTATGACAAAAGCAGGTGAAATTTTGGAAACCAGCATGAATGACATAGAAATAGATATTATGTTAGATTATTATCATCGTAATAGTAAATATATGGAGGAATGAAATTGCCTAAGTATTATGAGTATAAGGTGTGTGGATATTACCTTTATTATACTTCTCATTGTGTTATTGAGGCAATGCATGTACATGCCAGTGATAAAAAATTGACAGAGAAAGGTTCGGCAAAGTTTTTTGTGAAAAGAAACGGGGAAACTATTGTAGAAAAAACAGGCAGGCTTTCTGAACGTGAAGTCAGGATAATACAGGAGTTTATTAAAGATAATTATAAAGAAATGTATTTAAAATGGGCAGAAAAAAGTGAAAAAGGATTTTATGGAGATAAGAATTGATAATGAAAAATCAGGATAACATTTGAACTGATTTTATACAGACTAAAAAAGAGAAGCATTAAGCACATTTATATAGTTAATGTATCTATGTTAACTTGTTGTAAATGTGCTTTTTTCTATTATTTTCTATTATTTCCCCTGAAAACGATTTCACATTTTTGTTTTGACTTCTTAGAGTTCCCATGTTAGAATCCAATTCATACTAAACATAGCAAATAAATATGAAATGAATTTCGCAAGCCGGCTTGAAATGGTATCAGATTTGTTTTATGTGTTTAGGATTTCTTAAAGAAAGAATATCATTATCAGGAAAAGAGGAGATTTGTATGAAACGTAAATGGATCGCAGCGGTTGCAGTTTTGGTTTTGGCAACGGGAGTGTTGACAGGATGCGGAAATGGAAGCAGTGCGGATACCGACGGCAAGACGCAGCAGGCGCAGGAAGCCGGAAGCGGCGAAGAGGATACCAGCGGAACGGAAAAGGAAACGGCAGGGACGGAGGAAGAGAAAGAACCGGTGGAGATTACGAATGTTTCTTACGACCCGACCAGGGAGCTTTATGCGGCGTATAATAAATTGTTTGCGGATTACTGGAAGAAAACCGAGAATCAGGAGGTAACGATTACGCAGTCCCATGGAGGCTCGGGAGGTCAGGCGCTTCAGGTTGCCAACGGATTGGAAGCGGACGTGGTGACGCTTGCCCTCGAAGGGGATGTGGATGCCGTGAAGGATGCGGGGCTGATTGAAGAAGGGTATACGTCAGAGTTTGACAAGGACAGTTCCCCGTATACTTCCACGATTGTGTTCCTTGTCCGTTCCGGAAACCCGAAAAAGATTTATGACTGGGATGATTTGATCCGTGATGATGTCGGCATTATTACGCCAAATCCGAAGACTTCCGGCGGCGCAAGATGGAATTACTTGGCGGCATGGTATTATTTTGAAAAAGAGGGCTTAAGTGAAGACGAAATTTTAAAGAATATGGAAACCTTATACAAAAATGTGGTAGTTCTGGATTCCGGCGCAAGAGGGGCGACGACTTCCTTTGTAGAGAACGGGCAGGGAGATGTGCTTCTGGCATGGGAAAATGAGGCGTTCCTTTCTTTAAAGGAGTATCCGGGCGAATATGAAATTGTGGTGCCTTCGGTGTCTATTTTGTGCCAGCCGACTGTAGCGATTGTAGACGAAGTTGTTGACGACCGGGGAACAAGGGACGTGGCGACCGGATATCTGGAATATCTGTATTCGGACGAGGCGCAGCGCCTGGAAGCGGAGTGGTATTACCGCCCGTCGAATGAAGATATTTTGAAAGAGTTTGTCTATGATACGGAGGAAACTACGATTAAGGAAATTCCGGAAGATGGGAAATGGATCATTAACAATGTGGATTTGACGGATATCAATCATTTTGGCGGCTGGACGGAGGCGCTGAACAAGCATTTTGTAGACGGCGGATTGTTTGATTCTATTTATGAAGAGGAATAGGCTGGGAAGGTGGAAAGCATGGGCTCAATTACGAAAACAGGAAAGAAAAAAACAAAAAGTGTCATTCCGGGCTTTGGGCTGTCGTTCGGGATCACAATGGCAATTCTCAGCTTGGTAGTAATTATACCGCTTTGTTCCCTGATTGTTTTTTCCTCACAGCTTTCTTTCCATGAATTTATAGAAACGGTCACAAGACCGAGGGTGCTTTCCAGTTACAGGGTCAGTATCTTAACCGCACTGGCTGCTTCGGCGGTCAATGCGGTCATGGGATTAATCCTTGCCTGGGTGTTAGTCCGGTATGATTTTCCGGGGAAGCGGATTATGGACGGCTTGATTGAACTGCCGTTTGCCCTGCCGACAGCGGTAGCCGGCATTTCCCTGACGCATTTGACGGTGGAAGACGGCTGGGTGGGATCGTTTTTTGGAAAATTCGGGATCAGGGTTGCTTATACGAAGTTTGGGATTATCATTGCCCTTGTCTTTATTGGAATTCCGTTTGTGGTAAGGAGCGTCCAGCCGGTGCTGGAAAAGGTGGAAAAGGAATATGAGGAGGCAGCCAGTATGCTGGGGGCTTCCCGGTTCCGGATATTTTTCGAGGTGATTTTCCCGGAAATCTTCCCGGCGCTGATTGCGGGATTTACCATGGCTTTCGCAAGGAGCATCGGGGAATACGGAAGCGTTGTGTTTATTGCGGGAAATACGCCGTATGAAACAGAAATTACGCCGTTAATGATTATGTCGGAGCTGCAGGAATTTGACTATGCAAGCGCAACGAGCATCGCGCTTGTCATGCTTTTGATTGCGTTTCTGATCTTATTTGTCAACGCAGTGATCCAAAGCTATACTTCAAAGATTGTAAGCGGGATTGAATAGGAAGGGAGATGGGAAAATAATGAAAATCAGGAATAACCAGGGACCGTTAAAATGGTTTTTTATTGGAATCAGCGCCGTGTTTTTATTTATTATGCTGATTCTTCCATTGATTTATGTCCTTGTTACCGGGCTGAAGAAAGGGATTTCTGTCTATCTTGCGGCAGTGACGGATGAATATGCCTTGAAAGCGGTGGGGCTTACCATAGAAGCAACGATCATTTCTGTTATTGTCAATACGGTTTTTGGGCTTTTTGCCGCCTGGACAATTACGAAGTTTCGTTTTCGGGGCAAGAAAATCATTTCCACTTTGATTGATCTGCCGCTTACCATTTCCCCGATTATCGCAGGGCTTATCTATGTCCTGACCTTTGGGCGGCAGAGTTTTTTATATCCGTTTCTGCATGAGCATGGAATTGACATTATTTTTGCGGTTCCGGGAATTGTCCTGGCGACGATCTTTGTGACATTCCCGTTTATTTCCAGAGAATTAATTCCGGTGCTGACGGCGCAGGGGACGGATGAGGAAGAAGCGGCGGCGTTGATGGGGGCGGGAGGTTTCCGGATTTTCCGGGAAGTGACGTTCCCGCATATCAAATGGGCGTTTTTATATGGAATCGTCCTCTGTACGGCAAGGGCGATGGGAGAGTTCGGGGCAGTTTCCGTTTTGTCCGGGCATTTGCGGGGAAAAACGAATACCATGCCATTGTACATTGAGTTGCTGTATCAGGGATATGATTTTACGGGAGCGTTTGCAGTGTCTTCGATTTTAGTGATTATGGCGCTTCTGATCCTGATTTTAAGGAATCTTCTGGAACACAGAGGAAAAAGCGAAAATTAAGCAGGGAAGGAAAGGGCAGGTTATGAAACAGGCATATGTAGAATTACGGGATATCAATAAAACATTCGGAGATTTCAGGGCATCGGATCATGTAAGCTTTTCCATCCAGAAAGGAAAGCTTATCGGGCTGCTCGGGCCGAGCGGAAGCGGCAAGACGACAATTTTAAGGATTCTTGCGGGGCTGGAAACGGCGGATTCCGGGGAAATTTACATTGATGGCAGGAAAGTCAATAATATCCCGGCGAGCAAACGGGGGATTGGATTTGTGTTTCAGAGTTATGCGCTGTTCCGCTATAAAACGGTGTTTGATAATATTGCGTTTGGGCTGAAAATCCAGAAATGGCAGAAGGCGGATATCAAAACCCGCGTGGAGGAGCTGATTGAGCTGGTGGGCTTAAAAGGAATGGAAAAGCGGTATCCGAACCAGCTTTCCGGCGGACAGCGCCAGAGGGTTGCGTTTGCGAGGGCCCTGGCGACACAGCCGCAGCTTTTGCTGTTAGATGAGCCGTTTGCGGCGATTGACGCTAAGGTCAGGACGGAGCTTCGCAGCTGGCTGCGCGAGTTAATCAGCACCGTAGGGATTACCAGCATTTTTGTTACGCATGACCAGGACGAAGCGATTGAGGTTGCGGATGAGATTATTATTACCAACCACGGGCGGATTGAGCAGATTGGGACGCCGATGGAAATTTATTTAAAGCCGACAAACGCATTTACGGCGCAGTTTATCGGCAGGCCTACCATTATTGAAAATATCAGCCGTTTCCGGGGGTTTGAGCAGGCGCCGGATCATTTAAAGGCAGTCCTGCGCCCGGAATGTATTTCGGTCAGGAAAAAACAGGAAAAGCATAAAAAATATGAAGCTTCTTTAGAGGAAGGCGCAGTGGAGCAGGTTTCCTTCCGGGGGAGCGATATTGAATTAAAAATCCGGGTAAAAGGCAGTCTGGTGACGGCATTCCGCCAGATTGGGGAGCCGGAGATCACAGAGGGGGAAAAGGTAGATCTGTTTTTCTACCGCATGTATGTCCTGGACGGGGACAATGCCTATACGATTACGAATCAGGCGCTGACTGTGGAAGAATCGGTGTACAGGATATAAAAAACATTCCAATTTATCCGGCAAGGGAGATGTTTGTATGTCAATTAAGAAAATTGCGGAATTAGCGGGAGTTTCCCCGGCGACGGTATCCAGGGTTTTGAATAATCCTGATTATAAATGCGCTTCCGCCGGGCTGCGGGATAAGATATGGCGGATTGCGATGGAATTGAATTATGTGCCGAATGAGGCGGCCAGGATCCTGAAAAAAGGGGAGAATACGAAGAATAAAACGTATTATCTTTATGTGCTGATGACGAGGATGGACGATTTACAGGAAGATCCGTTTTTCGGGGAGCTTTTGCACAGTATTGAAACAAACATCCACGGACAGATGTGCGTCCTGTCGAAGGTCTGGTACCTGTCGGCATTTTCTGATGACAGAAGGTGCAGGTACATGGATTTGGACAGAGTGGTGGAAGATATGTACGGGGAAACAAAAGGAAATTGCGACGGGTTAATTATTATTGGAAAGTGCTGCCGGGAAGCGCTTAAAAAACTGCACAGGAAATTTAAAAATGTGGTGTCCGTGAACAGAAATTCAACCAATTATGAAGTGGATGAAGTTGTATGCGACGGCAGGAAGGTGGCGGCGATTGCATTGGAGTACCTTGCCGGGCTTGGGCATCAGAAGATCGGTTATGTGGGGCAGTGCCATAATGAGGCAAGGTACCGGGGATTTTTAGATGTGCTGCAGGAGCATAATATGGATGTAGATCCGAGATTTATTCTGGAAACGAAACAGACAGAGGAAGCGGGGTTTAAGGCCATGAAGCATTTCCTTTCCATGGAGGAACGGCCGACCGGGATTTATTGCGCCAATGACATCACGGCCATTGGCATGATCGAATGCCTGAACCGATATAAAGACCATATTTATATGCCATCAATTATAGCCAGCGATGATATTGAGGCGGCGCAGAATATAAAGCCGATGCTGACGACCGTGCGCCTGCCGAAGGAAGAAATGGGAAAATTTGCGCTGGATTTATTGTTGGATCGGCTCCGGGGAGGACATAAAGGGGTGATCAGGGTGGAAGTGTCGGGAAAGCTGATGGTGAGGAACAGCTGCGCCGCGCCGGAGGAATGCGCCTGGAATGATTACTGTATTTAGATTAAAAATAAAAAAGTGAGAAAAAGAGAGAATAAAAGAGAAAATAAGAGATATCGTGATGATACTATGAAAATTTGACGGGAATACAATTTGCTTTTATGACATAAAATAATTAATATAAGCCTTAGCAGTTAGCACTCGTCAAAAGTGAGTGCTAATAAACCAAGATATATTCTATTACATAACAGTAAGGAGGATTTCGTTATGAAGTTAAAACCATTAGGCGACAGAGTTGTATTAAAGCAGTTGGAAGCAGAAGAGACGACAAAATCCGGCATTGTTCTTCCTGGACAGGCTCAGGAAAAACCGCAGGAAGCAGAGGTGCTTGCCGTAGGGCCAGGCGGCGTTGTAGATGGCAAAGAAGTGACGATGCAGGTAAGCGCAGGCGATAAAGTTATTTATTCTAAATATTCCGGAACGAATGTAAAATTAGACGGAGAGGAATATATCATTGTAAAACAGAGTGACATTCTGGCAGTTGTTGAATAAAGGGATTGGAATCATAATTTAGGAGGATGTTAAAATGGCAAAGGAAATTAAGTATGGAGCAGAGGCAAGGACAGCTTTAGAGGCTGGTGTCAATAAATTAGCAGATACCGTAAAGGTAACGCTGGGGCCGAAAGGAAGGAATGTCGTTCTTGACAAGTCTTTTGGCGCGCCGCTGATCACGAATGACGGCGTTACGATCGCAAAGGAAATCGAGCTGGAAGACGCTTTTGAAAATATGGGCGCACAGCTGGTAAAAGAAGTTGCCACCAAGACAAATGACGTGGCAGGCGACGGCACAACGACAGCGACCGTTTTAGCGCAGGCGATGATCCATGAAGGAATGAAGAACCTGGCAGCAGGCGCAAACCCGATTATTTTAAGAAAAGGCATGAAGAAAGCGACGGACTGCGCAGTGGAAGCTATCCAGGGCATGAGCTCCAAGATTACCGGAAAAGAGCAGATTGCAAGGGTTGCCGCAATTTCCGCAGGAGATGAAAGCGTTGGCGAGATGGTAGCGGACGCGATGGAAAAGGTTTCCAATGACGGCGTTATCACGATTGAAGAGTCCAAGACCATGATGACAGAGTTAGACCTGGTAGAAGGTATGCAGTTTGACCGCGGTTATGTTTCCGCTTATATGTGTACGGATATGGACAAGATGGAAGCAAACCTTGAAGATCCTTATATTTTGATTACTGACAAGAAGATTTCCAATATTCAGGAAATCCTTCCGTTATTGGAGCAGGTAGTGCAGTCCGGCGCAAAGCTGCTGATTATTGCCGAGGATGTAGAAGGCGAAGCTTTGACAACTCTGGTACTTAACAAGCTGCGCGGTACATTTAATGTGGTTGCTGTCAAGGCTCCTGGCTACGGTGACAGAAGAAAGGAAATGCTTCAGGATATCGCTATTTTGACAGGCGGCCAGGTTATTTCCGAGGAAGTCGGCCTGGATCTGAAAGAAGTGACTTTAGAGCAGTGCGGACGTGCAAAATCCGTTAAGGTTCAGAAGGAAAATACCGTGATCGTTGACGGCGCAGGCGAGAGAGCGGAGATTGACAAGAGAATTTCCCAGATTAAGACTCAGATTACAGAGACTACTTCTGATTTTGATAAAGAAAAGCTTCAGGAAAGGCTTGCCAAGCTGTCCGGCGGCGTTGCCGTTATCCGCGTAGGCGCTGCAACCGAGACCGAGATGAAAGAAGCAAAGCTTCGTATGGAGGATGCGCTGGCAGCAACCAGGGCAGCCGTAGAGGAAGGCATTATCTCCGGCGGCGGTTCCGCTTATATCCACGCTTCCAAGAAGGTTGCAGAGCTGGTGGCAACGATGGAAGGGGACGAAAAGACAGGCGCAGCCATTCTTTTGAAAGCGCTGGAATCCCCATTGTACACCATTGCAGCCAATGCAGGGCTGGAAGGTTCCGTTATCATCAGCAAGGTGCGTGAGTCCGAACCGGGAACCGGATTTGACGCATTGACAGAGCAGTATGTCGATATGGTATCTGCAGGAATCCTTGATCCGGCTAAGGTAACGAGAAGCGCTCTTCAGAACGCTACAAGCGTAGCTTCCACGCTTCTTACGACAGAGTCCGTTGTCGCTAATATTAAAGAAGATACCCCGGCAATGCCGGCAGGCGGTCCAGGCATGGGCGGAATGATGTAATATAGCAGGCGTAGATTTGATTTTTATGAATTTTATGAAATAGAGATTACCCAAAACCAGAGCTCCATTACGTTAGGAGCAATGGTTTTGGGTTTTTATTTCTATTCCCTCTTTTCAAATGAAGGAAAATTGATTATAATAAACAAATACTGGGTAGAAAGGGTGATTACATGAATGGTGTCGCAGAGGGAACCGGCTCTTATGCGGAGGCCGGCGTAAAGAAAAAGGACACGTTTGGCACTATTATGGCGCGTATCCTTATGATTGCGCTTGCTGTACTGTTGTTTTTTAGCGCTTTTATAATTTCCTGGATGATGATTCTGGCGGCGGTATTGATTTGTATTGATATTCTGTTGATTCCAATGTTAAAGACGGAGTATGAATATATTTATTGTGACGGGCAGCTGGATTTTGACAAGATTAACGGGGGCGCAAGGAGAAAAAATATCCTGCGAATTGAAATGGAAGAAGTGGAGCTTGTCGCACCGCAGAACTCCCATGCGCTTGACAGCTACCGCGGGAACGGGACAGTGAAGGATTTTTCTTCCGGGCAGAAAAACGGCAGGGTTTATGTTATTATCATGAACCGGAACGGCAGCCTGATGAAGATTTTATTTGAGCCTTCGGAAAAAATGCTTGCCTGTATGAAAACGAAAGCGCCAAGAAAAATCATAGAGGTATAATTGCAGATTGCAAATTTTCCTGTTGACAATCCTTAACAGCATGAGTTATACTTGTAAAAATATTTTTTGAACAGAGATTTACTTTTGGTTTCGTTAGTTGGCATTTGTCGCACGACAAGAAGAAAGAGAGGATTCTATGGGAACAATTATTGGCGAAGGCATTACCTTTGATGATGTGCTTTTAGTACCGGGATATTCACAGGTGATTCCGAATCAGGTAGATTTAAAGACACATTTGACAAAGAAGATTGAGCTTAATATTCCGATGATGAGCGCGGGCATGGACACGGTAACAGAGCATCGTATGGCAATTGCCATGGCAAGGCAGGGCGGCATTGGCATTATTCATAAGAATATGTCCATTGAGGCACAGGCGGAAGAGGTGGACAAGGTAAAGCGTTCCGAGAACGGCGTCATTACCGATCCATTTTCTTTATCGCCGGAGCATACCCTGCAGGATGCGGATGCGCTGATGGCAAAGTTCCGTATTTCAGGCGTGCCGATTACGGAAGGCAAGAAGTTAGTCGGCATTATTACGAACCGTGATTTGAAGTTTGAGACAGATTATAACCGTCAGATTAAGGAATGTATGACAAGCGAGAACCTGATTACCGCTCAGGAAAGCATTACGTTGGATGAGGCAAAAAAGGTTCTTGCAAGAGCAAGAAAAGAAAAGCTTCCGATTGTGGACAAAGAGGGTAATTTAAAAGGTCTGATTACGATTAAGGATATTGAAAAGCAGATTAAGTATCCGCATTCTGCGAAGGATTCCCAGGGAAGGCTGCTGTGCGGCGCCGGCGTCGGGATTACGGCGAATGTTTTGGAGCGCGTGGATGCCCTGGTGAAGGCAAAGGTAGATGTCATTGTGCTTGACTCCGCCCACGGTCATTCGGAAAATGTATTGAAGTGTGTCCGCATGATTAAGGAAAGCTATCCTGATCTGCAGGTCATTGCAGGAAATGTCGCTACGGCGGAAGGCACAAAGGCTCTGATTGAGGCAGGAGCAGACGCTGTGAAGGTCGGTATTGGACCAGGCTCGATCTGTACAACCCGTGTTGTGGCAGGGATCGGTGTTCCGCAGATTACGGCAGTGATGGATTCTTATTCTGTTGCGAAAGAATACGGCATTCCGATTATCGCAGACGGCGGCATTAAGTATTCCGGCGATATGACAAAGGCGATTGCGGCGGGCGCAAATGTCTGTATGATGGGAAGCATTTTTGCCGGCTGTGATGAAAGCCCGGGAACCTTTGAGCTGTTCCAGGGAAGGAAATATAAGGTTTACCGCGGCATGGGATCGATTTCCGCTATGGAAAACGGAAGCAAGGATCGTTATTTCCAGACCGACGCGAAGAAGCTGGTGCCGGAAGGCGTGGAAGGACGGGTTGCTTACAAGGGTACCGTGGAAGATACGGTATTCCAGTTAATGGGCGGTATCCGCGCCGGTATGGGATACTGCGGGACAGCCTCGATTGAGGATTTGAAGGAGAATGGGAAGTTTATCAAGATTTCCGCTGCCGCTTTGAGGGAAAGCCATCCGCATGATATCCATATCACAAAAGAAGCGCCGAATTACAGCGTGGAAGAATAGTAAAAACATACGGCATGGTATGTATAAAAAAGAAAGGATCTTTAAATGCAGATCCTTCTTTTTTGTGTCATTGTTTTTTGTTTTATTCTAATAATCATCAAGCAGGGCTTTGACATCTTTTTTGAGCTCTTCCCATTTTTTGGGATGATTGACATAGTATTTGGGGCAGAGTTTTCCTGTGACATCATAGTGGCGGATCAGATCAGAAGAAGAAAGCCCATAGGTCTGGCAGAGGTAAACACAAAGGCGCAGCAGGGACTGATAGGTTTTGGAAGTAAATTCCCCGGTTTTGTCCGGATGGCAGCATTCGATGGAAATGGTATCTTTATTTCTGTCATTGGATGCATAGGAGATTTCTGTCAGGGGGATACACTGTACAATTTCTCCGTCCAGGCCGACAATAAAATGACTGCTGGCGTAAGTAATATGGCTGTCTTTCAGGCTTTCAAAATAATTTCTGTTTGCTTCTGCGTCGGAGCCGGGATTGGCAGTATAATGGATAACAATATTGTTGACCTTTTTCAGTTTGGTCTGGGGACGGGAATATTTATTTGGGGTCAGAAAGTCTTCTTCAATAGAAAGCATCTGATAAGTCTGGGAAGTTTCCGGCTCTTCTGCCCTGTGGCCGCGCTGGTACAGAAGAAACAGGATTCCCGCCAGAAACAGGGGTATTACGCTGAAGAAAAAAATTTTTACAGGAAGGGGAACGAGGGGAAAGTTCCGCCGTTTTCTTTTTTTTGAACTCATAAAAGGACTCCTTTTCACTATGTTCCGGCCTTATTATAACAAATCAAAAAGAAATTGTGAAGAAACTATGTACTTTTTTTGAAAAATATGGTAAAATAAACCTATAAATTTGAAGGATTAGGGACTTGTGTAGTGTTATTGGCATTTACAAAGTTTGTGTAGGGGGATTCACATATGGCAAAGCGTGTAAAAATTACTGATTTAACGGAAGATATGTTTGTTGCAAAGGATATTTATGCAGAAGAATTATTGATTGTTCCGGCACATTCCAAAGCAACGCCGCGTATGGCTGCAAAACTTGAAATGTATAATATTCGTTCGGTAGAAGTGTATACGGAGGGAGAGCCGGAAGAGCCGGAGAATGAAAAGCTGGATGATTCCCCGAATAACAGTTATCTTGTCTCCGTAAGGAACAGCCCGGAGTTTAAAAAATTCAATAAGCATTATGACAATGTAGTTTCCAGCCTGGAAGTGCAGTTTAATGATGTTATTAATAAATCAACGGAAATTAATGTGGACAAGCTGCTTGGGCAGGTGGACTATCTTCTTGATCAGAGTGACAATAGCTACCATATGTTTGATATGCTGCAGTGCATGAGAGACTATGATGATTCTACGTTTACACATTGCATGAATGTCTCGGTTATCAGCAATATGCTTGCAAAATGGTTAAAGTTTTCCGAGGATGATATTGCGACAGTGACGCTTTGCGGGCTGCTCCATGATATAGGAAAGCTCCAGATTCCGGAAAATATCCTGAATAAGCCGGGTAAGCTTACTCCGGAGGAATTTGAGATTATAAAGCAGCATACGACGAAGGGATATGAGCTGTTAAAGGACAAGGATCTGAAGCTTCCGATCAAGCTTGCAGCATTGGAACATCATGAAAAATGCGACGGCACCGGATATCCGGCAGGAAGAAAGAGCGCTGCGATCCATCGTTTTTCCAAGATTGTCGCGATTGCAGATGTATATGACGCCATGACAGCAAAGCGGGTATATCGGGATGCCCTCTGTCCGTTTGAGGTAATTGCGAGCTTTGAAAAAGAAGGCATGAAGAAGTTTGAGACACTGTATCTGCTTAAATTTTTAGAGGAAATCGCCTATACTTATATCAATAATAATGTTGTTTTGAACGATGGTACCAGTGGAGAAATTGTATTGATTAACCCAAGAGAGTTTTCCAGACCATTGATTAAGACGGCAAAGGGAGAATTTATTGATTTGTCCGATCGGAGGGATTTGGCGATTAAGGCATTATTATGATACTGAGGGAGGTTTTGTATTTTTTGTTTATATGGAAAAGCTTGGTTTTGAGATCTGCGAAAACGTTGAAATGACTGCTGGCTGGGGACAGGCTGGTGGTCATTTTTTATTTTGCGAAGTGTGTTTCATTCATTGGATGGGAGAGGATTTTCGCCTTTATGGGCGTTGAAGACAAATTGTTGAAAATAATAAAGAAAATAAGGAAAGGAGAGACCAGAGGCGTTTTTTCATTTCATAGGAAATTCCGAAGAAATTTCCTATGAGGCCGTTTCCTTCGGAAACGGCTAAGATCCGAACAGATGCGGGTTTTGCTCGCTTTGTTCCAACATGGCAATCCCAAAGGGATTGAATCATGCCTTTGGCAAATACAAAATATGGTACAAAATAAGAAATGTAAAATTACAGAGGCAAAGGTGGAGAATTATAGGATTTATTTAATGGAAGAAGAAAAAAGTCGTGCTACCATAGAAAAATATATCCGGAATATCCGAAAATTTATGGTATACAACAATGGGAGGGTAATTGATAAAAAGCGGGTGGCTTCTTATAAGGAAAGCTTAATGAAATCCGGGAAATATAAGGTTTCCAGCATTAATTCCATGCTGATTGACGTTAACCAGTTCCTGGAACACCAGGGCTGGTATGAATGCAGGGTAAAAACGTATAAGGTACAGAAGACTATGTTCTACCCGGATAATAAATACTTAAGCAAGGAAGAATACGAGCGGCTGCTGGAAGAAGCTAAAAGAAAGGGAAAAATCCGGCTATACTTCCTGCTGGAAACGCTTGCCGCCACCGGGATGCGGGTGTCGGAGCTTTCCTTCCTGACAGTAGAGGCGGTCCGGAAAGGAAACGTGGTGATTTACTGCAAGGGGAAGGTGCGGGAAATCCTCCTGCCGCCGGAGCTGCAGAGACAACTGCTGCTGTATGCAGAGCAGAAAAAAATCCGGACAGGCGTTGTATTCCGGACACGTTCCGGGAATGCCGTCAACCGCAGCAATGTCTGGAGAGAGATGAAAAATCTCTGCGAGGGGGCAGGGGTCAATCTGGAAAAGGTATTCCCGCATAACCTGCGCCACCTCTTTGCACAGTGCTTTTACAAGGAAAGAAGAGACCTGGCGGAGCTTGCCAGCGTCATGGGCCACAGCAGCGTGGAGACCACCCGGATCTACCTGCTTACCACGGGAAAAGAGTACAGAAAAGAACTGGAAAAAATGGATATGGTAATGCCATTAGATGAGCTCTTTTTGAAGGAAGGCAGGAAAAAAGATTTGGGAATTAAGAAGAGGGATAAGAATAAAAATAAGAAGAGGAGCACCCGCAATGAAATTTGCTGCGCAAATGGCGGGTGCGCAGGCAATCAAATTCTTGCAGAATTTGATCA
>CANREH010000084.1 GCA_947629585.1 uncultured Lachnospiraceae bacterium
CTCCTGATAAGCGGCGCAAATCCTCTGCGCCTCGGAACTCGCCGCTTCTACATTCGTCATATACTGATGGTTATATGTAAGCGTCGGCGTCACATTAAACTTTTCTAAATACAGCGTATTCTGCCCTTTATTAATATAAGAATTCCCTATGTAAACAGCTCCCCCCACAATAGCGCGGTACGGGCTTGTCCACGGGAGAAGATAAGTGCTGTCTGTTTTTTTCGCATAAGCAAGCCCTTTTGCCACTGCACCGCCGCCCGCGCTGTCGCTGGCTCCGATATTAAAGAAATTATAATATCCTTCATAGCCGGAATATGTCCCCGTCGCGGAACCGCTAAAGCTGTCCTCGCTGACCACCACCTCCTGGCGGACACGGGATGCCAGATGGTAAGGGCTGACGCCCGACTTCTCAGCCGCTGCCAGAAACGTCTCTACATAAGTAATCGTTTTCTTTTCCGAAGTCTCCGGATCGGTATATGTATAGGAAGCTTCTTCCGCCATCGGCGTATTATTTAAAATCGCCTCCACGCCCTCCTTTGTCTGGCTGCCGCTATGGTAACTCAATAATTCAAACTGGTAAATCCCCGTCTCATTTAAAAAATTCCTCGGGTCCATATAATATTTTACTGCTTTTTTAGAAGCTGTCACCCAGGTAACGCCGTCAAACGGAATAAAAGAATCTTTTGTCCAGTCATAGGCGCCTTCCTCCACGGATTTCCACGCTACGCCTTTCGTATTGGGAACCAGGTTTCTCCCGACTTTGGACTGCTTTTTAATCACTGTCCCCCAATCCAGCCCCGTCTGGTACGCCTCAAAGCTCCAAAGAGGATGGGCTTTATGAAGCTCCCGCAAATATGGCCTGTAACTCTCCGGGAACCCCTGTTCCTCCATCGCCGCCTCAAATTCCTCTTCCGACATCACGGAAGCCTGCGTAACCGTCCCCGGATCTTTCTTCGGATTCTCTATCCTCTCCGGCTCCTGTCCTTCCTGAGCTTCTGTCTCCTCCTGCCGCTCTTCTTCCTGAGCTTCTGTCCCCTTCTGCGGCTCTTCTTCCTGGGCTTCTGTCTCTTTCTTCGGTTCTTCTTCAGCCTCCAGACTCTCTTCCTCTTCTTCCTCCGGCTCCTGTTCCTTATCGAGCATAATATAATCCCCGCTCACATATCCTTTTAACGTCCTCCCGCCATAGGAAAACGCCACCTCATACCAAAGCCCTTCCGCTCCGTCGTCTTCCTTCAGCACATCGACCCTGGCGCCCTTCTCCAGCCCGATATTTTCTCCCTGGTACGTTAAAATCGCATTGGACACGCCTGCCCCTGTGCGCACATTCAAAAACGTCGCATCCACCGTCCCCATATTCCTGCCGGAAACCGTTGGCGAACTCTTTTTTGGCGAGCTTTTTTTCGTCCCGGACGCAAGCGAAACCTTCGATTTTCTTATATAGCCGCTGTAAGACGCTTTTTTATAAGTAAACTTAACCAGATACCATTTCTTTCCCGATACTGTCACCGTCTTTTTGATCGTTACCGATTTTCCTTTTGCAAGGCTGATTGCTTTTTTCTCCGAATCCTTTACATTCGCCGTACCGCCTGCTTTTTTCTTCACCTTCACCTTTTCTGCCACAGTTCCCTTAATTTTCACCGCCGCCTGCGCAGCCGGTATCGAAAAAAGCTCCGCAAAATCAAAAAAAGGACGGCAAGGCTCTGAAAATACGGCTAACGCCAAAATCCCTGCCGCCAGCCTTCCAAACCTTACCCTTCTTTTCTTCCCAACGCTTTCGTTCCTCTTCATCATAAAACCAACCTTCCATATGTAAACACTATAGCAAAATTTAACAAAAATTTATGGCAGTATTTTGTCACATGAACTGTCTGTTCGGCCAAATCAGCAGCTCTTTTATGAAAAGTTTATCTTATATTTTTTTCTATAAATTCAAAAATAAGCTCAAACATCTCCCTGCTCCAAAACCGTTCTTCGTGCGGCGCATGTTCCACGGTAACAAAGCTCACTTCCGCTCCGTATTCCAACAGCTTTTCATAAAGATCAGCGCTCTGTTTATAAGGAATCAATAAATCCTCATCCCCGTGTGCAAGGAAAATCGGCGGCAGCTCTTTCTTTTCACCGCTTTTGATCCATCCGTCCACAATATGGTACGGGCTCATTTCCTTTAAAACAGACATTTCCCTGTCCACGCTCCCGCCGGACAGCGCCCCGAAAATCTCTTTCAGGCCCGGATCAAACGTCTCATCCAGCATAGATTCCGGAAGGTTTGCCGGAGGAAAACAGGCCGCGCAGAAATTCACCTTTTCGGAATACCCCGCATGTTCCTCTGTCTCATACTTTTCATTTCCCATCGTCATCGCAGTAAGCAGCGCAAGGTTTCCGCCGGAAGACGTGCCGAAAATCCCCACATGCTCCGTATCAATCCCATAAACCTTCGCATTCTTCCTCAAAAAACGGATTGCCGTCTTGACATCCTCAAGGCAGGCAGGGAACGGATGCCCTTCCATGCTGTTCCTGTGGACAAGGGAAGCAACCACATACCCCTTCTTCGAAAGCTCGCAGAGCTGCGGGATTTCATACCAGACATTCGGCAGCGTCCATGAACTGCCCTGAATAAACACCACCAGCGGAAACGCCGGGATCTCCCCCTGGAGCCTGTCCCACCACGGGACAATCAGCTGCATGGTAAGTTCCTCCCCGCCCGCATGGGAATACACCACATCCGGGAAAATCTCCGACATCCCCTCCATAGTTTCATTGTAGGAAAGCACTTTTGTATAACCCATATTTTGTATCATACCAAAGGCGTGATGCCATTTGTGCCTGCCTTTGGCTTCTCCTTTCTTTCATATATTATTTTTTTCACTCTTCTTCTCTATAAAAAATTTACTCTTTTTCCTTATGTTAACAGATACCATATCCAATTACAAGGGTAATTTTTCCACAATAAAATACAATAAAATTTTTTCCCTGTAAATATCCATATAGAAAAACCACCCCTCAGGGTGGTTTTTCTATGTTCTGCAAAGAACCTTACGTTACTTTATATTCGGAAGAGGCAGCAGTTACTTTCCCTAAATCACTATTCTTCTTTATAAATAAGGGCTGTAAATGCCGGAATATTAACGCACATCCGGTACTGCCATTCCTTATATGGCTCCTGCCATGACGTTAATATATTCGGAAGATTTTCCTTTAACGTGTTCCCGCCGTAAATATCCCTGTCGCTGTCCAGAAGAAGCCTGC
Organism: uncultured Lachnospiraceae bacterium; assembly: GCA_947629585.1. GTDB lineage: Bacteria > Bacillota > Clostridia > Lachnospirales > Lachnospiraceae > MGBC100174. The sequence continues at coordinate 3,247 of CANREH010000084.1, forward strand.
ATTTTACCGGACGGTCAATGCCAAAAGTAAACTGCTCCCAGCGGACATCACACATATTCAGGATCACAATCAGGCACTCCCCCTCCGTCTTTCTTTCGTATACATATACGCTCTGGTCAGCCGCACCAACTTCCAGCCAGCGGAACGATATCACATCATATTCCTGGCGGTACAAAGAAGGCATGGTGGTATAGAGCTTTTCCAGCTCCATAAAATAATGATGAAACGAATCATGGTTCGGATATTTCAATAAATCCCAGTCCAGTTCCCTTTTCTCATCCCATTCCCGGAAATGCCCGATTTCATTTCCCATAAAATTCAGCTTCTTGCCCGGATGGGTAAACATATAGGTATATAACAGCTTCGCCTGGGCAAACTTCACTTCCCCGTTGCCCCACATTTTCTGCAAAATTGTCGCCTTGCCATGTACCACCTCATCATGGGAAAATGGGAGCAAAAACCTTTCGCTTCCGAAATACATCATAGAAAACGAAAGCTTGTTATAATTATATTTCCTCCCCAGCGGCTCAATCTTGAAATATTCCAGCGTGTCATTCATCCAGCCCATATCCCATTTATAGTCAAACCCAAGACCGCCGTATTCCACAGGCTTTGTAATATTTGGAAATGTCGTGGATTCCTCCGCAATCAGCATGGCGGTATCATGCCTTGCATGAAGCCCATAGGTTAAATTCTTCAAAAACTCCACGCCGCCCGGATACTCGCCGCGGTCCATATTTCCCTGCCAGTAGACAATATTGCTGACAGCGTCCATGCGCAGCCCATCCACATGATAGACGCTCAGCCAGAAATCAGCCGCCGAATTTAAAAAGCTCCTGACTTCATAACGGAAAAAATTAAAATTGCACGAGCCCCATTCATTGTATGCAATCGTCGGATCCTCATATTCATATTCCGGCAGCCCGTCAAAATTACTCAGCCCATATTGATCCGTGACAAAATGCGCCGGAACAAAATCCATAATCACGCCAATATTATTTTTGTGGCATTCATTCACAAAATAAGCAAAATCCTCCGGCGAGCCGTACCGCGAGGTCACACTGAAAAAGCAGCTCACAAGATACCCCCAGGAAGCATACAAAGGGTGCTCGCTCAGCGGCAGAAGCTCCACATGAGTAAAATGGTGTTCCTTTAAATACGGAATTAACAGTTCTGGCAGCTCCCGGTACGTATACCAGCTCCCATCCTCCTTCTGCCGCCAGGAACCAAAATGGATCTCATAAATATTGACCGGCTCCGAAAATCCCCTTGTGCGCTTCTCCATCCATTTCTTATCCGTAAACTTAATCTTCCCCAAATCCACAATCCTGCTTGCAAATCCCGGCGGAAGCTCCATCTGAAAACCATAGGGGTCCGCTTTCTCAATCTTTTCCCCCTTCTGGCTGACAACAATATATTTATAATAATCCCCTTCTTTTGCACCCGGCACCTTTAATTCATGAATCCCTTTTCCGATAAAATCCATCTTCAAAGGCTCCCAGCCGTTAAAATCCCCATAAACATAAACTTTCTTCGCCCGGGGTGCAAAAATCCGGAAAACATAGCCCTGCTTTTCCTTATGCGCACCAAAATACTGATATACATCAAACGCTTTTCCCGTAAAATACTGATCCAATTGGTACATAACTTCTTTTCCTCCCATAAAAGTAATCCACCCTATTATAACGTTCAACAATATGTTGATTATCTTACATACCCTCTATTATAATCAAGGAAAGCATAGTTCTCAAGAATCAATTTTAGCCAATTTGCCGAATATGCAACATTTTTATAAAAAATGTCGAAAAACCGCTTGCAAGTTAACCAAAAATAAGTATACTATCAAATAGTAACAGATTTCAGACTGGATAATGAATAACAGATTTCAGGCTGGATAGTGATTAATAAATTTCAGACTGGTATGAAAGAAAATACCAATATGAAGCAGGAGGGTTTCCATGACAGATGACCGGCGGACGAAACGTACCAAAAAAGCCTTGAAAAACAGCCTGATAAAACTGATGGCAGAAAAACCTATCGGCAAAATCACAATCAAAGAGCTGACCGAAGCTGCGGACGTAAACCGCAGCACATTCTACCTGCATTATACCGATATTTTCGATTTATATAACTGCATCAAAAAAGAATTTTTAGAAGATCTGCTGGCTGCGGCAAAGCCTTCTGCGGAATCTCTTTACCAATACTATCTGAACCTGCTGCAGTTCATGGAAAACCATACAGAAAAAATGAAGATACTAGATCAGGATATTTCTTTTACCAATGACGTCATCCACGTATTAAAAAAACAATACCTGGAAAGCTGGCTCACCCGCTTCTCCAACTCCAACCGGATGCACTACGAATACTTTTACTGCTTCGTTACCGAGGGAAGCCTCGGCGTCATCAAACAATGGTGCCTGGACGAAAACAGGGAATCCCCGGAAATCATGGCACAGATACTTGCCAAATTTGCGGAAAGCGGGTTTGCGCTGCTAAAGATTGGTTAAATACAATCCTCCGCCTGTTCGATTCCTGCGCTGACGCGGACATAAATCGTGGAGGCTGCATGGATAACCAGTGTTTTGGTATCGCCTATATTGCTAACATTGATTTCCAGAAATTAGACAATTTATCTCTGCACTATTACCTTTTTTTCCAATGCCTCCCATAAAAATTTTGTTTTCTCATTAGGCACAATTACCTTTTCTAAATTTTTACATCGACTAAATGCCCATGTATCCACCTTTTTCATAGTATTAGGCAGTGCTATCTCCTTTAATTCTTTACATCCATCAAATGCCAGACATCCAACAATCTCTACACCTTCCGAAATTTCAACATACTCTAATGCCTTACAATCCTGAAATGATCGCATTTTAATTTTTTTTATACCCTTTGGTATTACAATACTTTTTAATTTTTTACAACCTCGGAATACATTTTTTTCCATTGCTGTTATATTATCTGACATTTGCACATCTTCCAGATTTTCACACCATGCAAACGCACTAAACCCAATACTTTCTACAGTATTGGGCATTTTTATACTTTTTAAATTGCTATAATGAATAAAGGCTTTTTCTCCAATATCTATTACATCATCAGGTATTACAATATCTTTTTTATTTCCTTTATATTCTTTCAAAACACCATCTTCAATAACAAAATCATTTTTGTCATTTTCTATTTCAGTTTCTACAAGAGCATCCTGAATTTCTATGTTTGTCAGCTTATTGCTTTTTTCATCTTTTTTTATCTGATCTTTTTCTAATGCTACCTCTCCTGAATAAAACGATTCGCTTATTTTAAACAGCCTGTTATTAAATGATAATATTATTACTGTTATTGCTATTGTTAATAATATTCCTTCTATGATCCATTTTTTCTTTTGAATTATGATTATCTTTTCTTTTTTCTCTTTTTCCTGTATTTTCTGTATCTTTTTTATTTCTTCATATTTTACTATATCTTTTTCGTTTTGTTTTTTATCAGCTTTTTTTATAAAAATATTTTCTGTCTCCGGCAGCTTCCAGATAGCCTCTAATATTTCATCTGCTGTCTGAAACCGTTCTTCTGGTTTATAAGCACAAGCCCTGCAAATAATTTCCCCAAATTCTTTTGAAGCATTTCTCGGCGGGGAAAATTCCATACCTGACATCCGCTTATATAGCGCCTGTTCCAAATTCATACCAGTATTTTCAAACGGAAATTGCAAATCATTCATTAAATAATATAATGTAATTCCAAAAGAGTAAATATCCGTTTGTTTCGTATATATCATTTCAGAATTTTCCGTTTTATAATATATTTCCGGCGCCATATATCCATCTGTCCCTGCGATTGTACAGCCTGTTTCACTTTGTTTTGATATACTAAAATCTCCTAATTTGTACACTTTTTCTTCATCTAAAAATAAATTGCCCGGTTTAATATCCCGATGCATAATTCCCTTCTTATGCAGCGCGCTAATTCCGTTCCCTATTTCCAAAGCAAGTTTCCTGATATTGTTTTCCGATAATTCAAATTCTCCTTTCTTTAATAAATCCTCAACACAAAATAAAAACTCCATACGAATCAATTGATAATATCCTTCAAACTGCCCATGATAATAAAAGGGATTTCTCTGTTCTTCCTCATAACGAACGATATTTTGACAATCTCTTAATTGATACATAATATTAATTTCATTTTCTGCCAACTCCACTGCTTTTTCTATATACTGTTCTTTATCTTTTTTTGAATAAGCAACTCTATTTGCAACTAATGGCTCAATTTTCAAAGCTGAAACAAATTTTTTCCCATTACGTTTTGCCTCTATTTTATATACCTCGCTAAAACTTCCTATCCCGATTCTTTCCTTTATCATCCAATCAGACCACAATGGTTGATTTATTTGCAGCAGAATCTGCTTTATCAAATCTTCCCTTTGCTCCACCAAATACCCCTTTCTCCATATGCCTAGGAACCGTTTCCTGGCAATTTTTCAATAAGGTTCTTATATATTTCGGTATACATCAATATGATACAAAGCGGTCATTTTTTAATCAGCGGACTATCTCAATAAATCCAGCAGTTCCCTATTCTCATCATCTTCTAATAAATCAATTTTTTCTAACGCTTTATATACAAATTTTGCAACATTTTTAATTTCTTTAGCGTTTTCGTTATATTCCAAATGCATTACACGCTCTATAATTTCTTCATACTTTTTTTTAATCATTGGATCATTCACTAATGCTTCCATTTTAAACGCATTATTAATCAATAAATCTGGATCTTTCTTTACAGCTTCATTTAAAAAATACATAAAAATACAATCTATCTTATCCTTAACATAAAGCTCCATCATATTTGCTTTATTTAATAAAATATTAATGTCTTCCAATGTCATATTTAAATGAATGCCAAATGCAATCAATTCCCTTCTTTTTGGAAGTACCCCATTTTTTTTCAGATTTGATAATATCTTTTCGTATCTGGCATTCATATTTAATTTTTCTACCAGTTTATGAAAACTTTTTACTCCCAATTCCTGCGTTCTAAGTTTTATAAATAATTCCAGATAATTTACCAAACCTGAATAAGAAGACATAAAAATTAACCGATTATTATCAATAAACTCTTCAAACTCCTCATCCTCTTTAATTAACTTTACCTTTTCATAAAGTCCCCTCGTACTAATATCTCTATAATAAAATTTATTAATTTTGTGCCGATACTCACACAATCTTTCTTTATATTTTTCATACCAATATTGTAAAGACTGATAATTATATCTCTCATTTTCAAAATTATCCTGCCTTTTTCTAATAACATAGATGGTAATTACATCATTCACATCCTTTGCATATAATTCCGAATAATGTCCATAAACTGATAACAACTGATTTGTCTGTTCTAAATTCATATTAAGAGCAAAAGATAATTTAATAAAAGATTCCCTGTTTTGCAGCAATTCCCCATCCACACACCACTTTCTGACACTTCCTTTACTAAATCCTATTTTTTGTGCTATTTTTTCATAAGAAGTATCAATTGGAAGAAGTATTTCATTAATATACTTCTTCCAATTCAATCTTTCCTTTTCAAAATTATTTAAAAATTCCTTTAAACCTTCAATATCGTGCTGCTTCTCTAATCTTTTCTTCATATAAGCCGTATCATAAGCCATACGTTTCACCCTGCTGCATTTATTTAATGATTAAAATATATAATTATTACTAAAATATTATACAACTAAAAACTCAGCCAGTTAATACACAAATAAATAACATTAGTTCTCATCTGATTAATTTTGATTATTTTAAAACTAAATATTTAAAATTATAGAATTTCTCTAAATCAAAAAATTCAACTCGTATCATTATAACTCACAAAATACTATACTGTTCTGATACCAATTCCAATAACAAGCCATCATTCTCAGCAGAAACCAGCCCTCTTTTCCCTCCCATCACTGGTCTGAGTGTCAAAACTTCCATACTCTCTAAAGCCTGAAAAACTGTGCAGAAGTACATAATGACACCCAAACCATACACCAATTCCCAAATAATAGAAATGCTTACATTACTTCACTTTTATTTTACATCTTAAAACTTCTCCATCTACACGGGCTGTAATATATGTCGTTCCTTTTTTCAGCCCTTTCACTTTAACAGAATACCCTTTGGTCCTGCTGATCTTAACAATCTTCTTGTTTTTAACTTTCCACTTTGCTGCAGACTCCGCATTCTTTACACGCAGGGTAAACGATTTTTTTCTTTTCAGAGTTTTCTTTACCACGCTTAATGACGGTGGATCATAGCTTGCAGGTTCTTCATAATCATCATCCCAGCCCGTTCCGGAAGAAATATCATTTTCCTGGCTGGTATCAGGGAATGAATTATTCCCTGTATTTGATGAATCTGTTGATATATTAGTATCTTCTTTTGGAGGCGCTATCGCAGGCTCATTACTACTGTCTGATTCCGTTGATGGCGTTTGAACAGGTTCTGAAACAACCGGTTCATAACCATAAAATGAATTCTGATTAAAAATAACAGCGCCTTCATCATAATACATCGCCTGCACCGTATAAAGTGTATCCTGTTTTGTCGTTTTCGGTGATTTCAATACTATAATCTTATTTACCTGATCATAACTTGTATCAAGAACCCCTGCATCTGTAAAGCCAGGTATCACAAAATCCGGAGTAATCTGGCTGCCCTTTTTATCCCATACAAAATCCCCTGAATACTTAATCTGTACTTCATTTGCGCTGATTGCCTGAATTGACTCAATGGTAAGGTTAAAGGAAGGGCAAATTACACTATATTGATACTGCTTGCCTCCTTCTTCAATGGTAATCATATTACTTGCATTCGGTGTCATCTGCGGTACATCATAAACTCCGCTTGTTCCATCTGTAAAAGAAACACGGACACATTTTCTATTAATACACTCAACTGCTGCAATAGCTTTTTCCGACTGTACAGGGGTATTGCTGCCTGTATCCGGTTTGGTACTTCCTGATGTATTTCCTGTCGTACTTCCCGATGTATCTCCTGTCATGCCGCCTGACGTATCTCCTGTCGTACTTCCTGATGTATCTTCTGTCGTGCTGCCTGACGTATCTCCTGTCGTACTTCCGGTATTGCCTGATGATTCGCTTTCATAATTTTCTAAAGGTACATAGAAAATATCATTTGCCACTGCATAATCATATGCTGCCGTCCCGGTATTACAATAAATACGCAGTTTCTTAGGGATTTCATAACGATAAGAAAAAGGAGCAAAAGATGTCACACTATCCGGAACGGAAAGATAGGTTAAATTGTTGCAACCATTCAAACATCCCTTCTCAAGAACCTGTATCCCATCAGGAATTTTTAATTTTTCAATTTTTTTACAATATTGTACCACACAAGAAGGAATTTTTGTCAGTGATTTTGAAAATGTGATATTTTGCAAATAATTACAACTGGAAAATGCATAATTTCCAAGAACTGTCACACTGTCCGGAACCACAATGGAGGTGACATTATCATTATCAGAAAATGCATGAGATCCGATTGTCTGGACACCGTTGGCAATATCAATACTGGAAACATTTTTACAATCAGAAAATGCGGATTCTCCGATATTGGTAACACTTCCCGGAATACTAATGCCGGTAAAATTTTCACAATCATAAAATGCCTTTTCTTCAATAGAAACCAAACCATTCGGCAGTGTAACATTTTGTAAATTTTTACAGCCGGAAAATGCTTCGGATTCTATTACCGTCACGCCGTTTGGAATGGTGACACTCGTTATTTCTGTATGCTTTTTAAATACACCTTTTCCAATGGTTACAACATCATCCGGGATTTCAACAACAGGCGTTGTTCCTGCATACTTGCTTAAATAACCATCTTGTATGTTGAAATCCGTCCTGTCTTGTGCAAAAACAACATTTTTTGAACACAAAGACACAATAATTGCAAAAAATACAAAAAAAACTTTCATTAAATTTTTCATTTTTTATCCTCCTATCTTTTAATTTTTAATACAAATCCATTATATCACATCGATTTATATTTTTTTCCAAATTTTGACCCTGAATGAATTCTGATCTGCTGTCTTGTCCTGCTGCATCTCCAAATTTATTCTTGAAACAAAGCCACAAATCTGTTAAAGTAAAAGAAAATTTGATGTGTAACATTTAAAGAAAGGGATTTACCATGACATACAATACCAATGATTTTTCTAAAGGAAGTATATGGAAAAATATTATATTACAGGCCCTGCCGTTAATACTGGCACAGCTTGTCCAACTTTTATACAATGTGGTTGACAGAGTGTACATAGGACATCTGCCAGGGGCAAGCAGCCTTGCATTAACCGGTATCGGACTTGCCTTCCCGCTTACCACCCTGATTGCAGCGTTTACCAATCTGTTTGGAATGGGAGGGGCACCGCTTTTTGCGATAGCAAGAGGCGCAAAAGAAGAAAGGCACGCAGAAGAAATCCTCGGGAACACATTTACACTGCTGCTTGCCTGTTCTGTTATCATGTTTACCGTATGCTATTTTTTCCGGAAACCAGTACTCTATGTTTTTGGGGCAAGCGACGATTCCTATATCTATGCGGACGCTTACCTGAGAATATATCTTTTTGGAACACCGTTTGTTATGCTCTCTACGGGTTTAAATGGATTTATCAATGCACAGGGATTTCCAAGAATCGGAATGATGACAACAATGATCGGCGCACTTTTAAATCTGGTGCTCGACCCAATTTTTATCTATGTATTGAAGATGGGCGTGGGCGGCGCAGCCTTCGCCACGGTACTGAGCCAGATCATATCCGCAGTCTGGGTCCTGCGATTCCTTACTGGAAAGAAAGCTCTGCTGCGAATAAGGCGGAAATACATCAAAATCAACCTTTCTCTTACCAAAGACATCACCGCGCTGGGGCTTGCTGGCTTTATCATGCAGGGAACCAACTGCCTTGTCCAGGTCGTCTGCAATGCAACGCTTAAACTGTTCGGCGGCGACTTGTACGTCGGGATCATGACGGTAATCAATTCCGTCCGCGATATCCTGTCGCTCCCCGTCAGCGGGCTTTCCAGCGCGTCACAACCGATTATCGGCTTTAATTACGGCGCAAAAGAATACGGGCGCGTCAAGCAGGGAATCCGCTTTACCGCGGTACTTGGAGTTACCTACACTTTAATCGCATGGCTTTTTGTAATCAAAGAGCCCGCATTCCTAATTTCCATTTTTATGGAAGATGCAGCTCTGATTGAGGAAGGAATCAAAGCGCTCCACTTATACTTTTTCGGCTTTTTCTTCATGGCGTTTCAATTTACGGGACAGTCAACATTCACGGCGCTTGGATACTCAAAACATGCGATTTTCTTTTCCCTTTTGAGAAAAGCGTTCATCGTTGTGCCGCTTACACTGATACTTCCAAGAGCAGGGCTTGGCGTAAACGGCGTTTTTATAGCAGAGCCCATATCAAATGCCATAGGAGGCATCGCCTGCTTTTTGACTATGTGGTTCTCTATTTACCGAAAACTGGATTGCAGAGAAGAAGGGGGAATTAAATAAATCTGCCCTGCCGTTAATATCGAACGGGATGTTGATGTCCCAACGTTCCGGCAGAGCTGTTGTTTCAGCGCATCCGGCTGTATTCCGCGATGTTCTTACAGCGCCGTACCCAATTTCCATTTTCTCCCTCTTCGTTCACAAAAAGTTTACAAAGATTGTGTATACAAAACGTTGATTTTTTGAGAACGACCATGTACACTATTAATGGAGGTGATCTCATGAATTTCTATTCCATCCGTGATCTGCGGACCAATACCAAAGATATCTGCGAAAACATCCGAGTAAATGGGGAAGCCATCATCACTAACAATGGCAAACCGTCGGTCCTGATGCTGAATATCTCCGAGGATAATTTTGAACTTATGCTCCGCGCCATCCGTCAAGCCAAAGCCATGATCGCATTCAACAGCATGCGAGCTGCCGCCGCTGCGAACGGCTATATGACCGACGAGGAAATCGAAGAAGAAATCGCCGCTGCGCGCAAAGAACGCCGTGAAAGGCAGACCCTATGATAGCTGTTATCGACACAAACATCCTGGTTTCTGCCCTGTGGAAACCGGGCAGCAACGCTTCCCTGCTCATCTCCCACGTTCTTAACGGGGTCGTCCAGCCTTGTTATGACTACCGGATTATGGAGGAATACCGGGAAGTTCTTCTGAGGCCGAAGTTTAAGTTCTCACGCCTGCAGGTCGATCTTCTTCTCAACACTTTCATCATGGATGGCATCTCCGTCATAGCAAGGTCTAGCCCGGATGCACCTATGAATGATGAAGATGACTTTTTTCTCCAATGTACTCCTTTGCATCCTTGATAAAGCTCCATATCATAATAATCATAATTATTCCAATCGGGAACGCGCTGATAATGCTGACGCTCTGGATATTACTCATGCTGCTTTCCGAAAACACAAGTGCGATCGGTAAGACGATAAGAAGCAGGCACCAAAGAAGCGTGATCATAGCATTTGGCTTTTCGTTCGGTTCCAGCTTTTTATAGCTGTAACATGCCGCAGTGTATGCGATGGAATCAAACGATGTCGCATAGAATGCAATCATGCACACCAGCGTCAGGACCAGGATAAACGTCGCACAGGGCATGGTGTCAATGATACTCATAATCAGGCCATACAAATCACCACTTGCTTCATACTGTGCAATAAAGTCCGCCACGCCCTTTGTCTGAAGAGCAAGACTGTAATTTCCTAAAATAATAAAGCTGACAATCGTGGAACCGACACCAAAGACATATCCACCGAGAATCGTCTGCCTGATCGTCCTGCCTCGGCTGATGTTTCCAATAAAGAACGGCGCCGCAATGCACCAAACCATCCAGTAAGCCCAGTAATAAATCGTCCAGTCCTGCGGAAAATTGTTCGTTCTTGCCGGGTCTGTGTATGTAGAAAGCTCGACAAAATTCTGAATCATCTTTCCGAGGCTCTGGAAGCCGTTTTCGATAATGTACCTTCCCTGACCGCCAATGAAAAGGACGATAATCAACAGACCGAAGAAAAGGTAAATGCAGAGCTTCGCAAGGAAGCCGATTCCCTTGAATCCGTGCATGACAGCATAAGTATAAACCGCGCAGGTGATCAGCAGGATAATGATCGTCACTGTCGTGCGGCTGATACTTAGTCCGAAAAGTTTTAAAATAATGCTCGCCATAAGCGGGGTTGCAACGGAAAAAGTAGTCGCGGTGCCGGCTAAAAGCGCAAACAATGCGAAGAGGTCGATGACCCTGCCGAGAATGCCATCCGCGTGCTTGCCGATTACAGGTCTGCACGCTTCCGAGTAGCGCTGCCTGTTGCGCTTGCGGACATGGAGCATAAAGCCAAACGCCACCGCCAGAACAAGATAAAACGCCCAGGGAATAAAGCTCCAGTGGAAAAGCGGGAATACCCCTGCCCACTCCGTAACGCTTCCCATTTCCGCAATATGCGGGTT
>CANREH010000085.1 GCA_947629585.1 uncultured Lachnospiraceae bacterium
GGCAGGGAGGTGCCTATGTGGTATGTGATTCAGACGGTGCCGGGGCAGGAGCAGGAATGCGCTGAACTGTGCCGGGCAAAAATAGACCCTGCTCTTTATAAAGAAATATTTGTGCCGTCCTATATCCGGAAAATGCATTTTAAGAAACAGTGGCATGATGTAAAAAAAGTCCTGTTCCCCGGCTATTTTTTTGTAGACACCGAAGAAATTGACGCCGTTTTAAAAGAGTTGGCATTCCTGCCCAGGCTGACAAAAGCCCTGCGGAATGCGGAACTGGTTTCCCCGATTACTGCGGAAGAACAAAAGTTTTTAAGCAGTATGCTGGATCAGAAGCATGTCATGAACTGCTCCACAGGATTAATCATCGGGAGCCGGATCTGTATCACCGAAGGACCTTTGAGAAACCATTACGGCTTTATCCAGAAAATAGACAGGCACCGCCGGACTGCCCGTCTGGAGATCAATTTCTTCGGGCATCCGACCCCGGTGGAGGCAGGGCTGGAAATCCTGGCCCGCCTGACAGAAGAGGAATTTGAAAAGCTGAAAGCAGACAGTCTGGAGACGTATGCGGAGATTTCGAGATGCGGGGAAACAGAGGAAATCTGGAAAGAAAACTCCGTGCGTATCAAAAGCGGCGTGTTTGCTGGAATGCATGGGACGCTGATCTCTAAAAATGAAACAAAGGATGAGTGGCGGGTAAGGATTTCCTTGTTTGAGAGCCCTATGGAAGTGGTATTTTCCGGGGAGGAAATTGCTGTGGAAAATAATTAAACCGTTGAGTTTACTCGTAAGGGCAATTTCCCTTATGACATACGGCAGGCTATAAGCAAGATTTTAGACGCTTTAGCGGCGAAACAGGCCATAAAGCAGCCAGATGCTGATGGCTGAAATGTTGATTTTTTTAGTAAAAAGCTTTAGAAAGAGAAACAGGAAACCAGGGACCGGGATGTCGAAAGCCGCGTTACCGGAAATTGGCGGACATAGAGTGTGCAAGGATTGCCAGAGGGAATCCCGGCCGTGGGGCGGGGAGTGGCGAAGCACGCTTTTTTTACTTTACTTTTTTCTCGGGTTGTTTGCAAATGTTTATCCTTCAACTTCAAATATGTTAATCGGGCTTACGCTGGAGTGGGGATGATTGAGGTCGAGAAAAACTCTTAATTCCAGGAATATGCGTTGAATATAAGTCAGTTAATTTGAAGGCTGAACTCCGTGGTTTGAGGGTATGGTGCGAGAGGGCAGGAAATAGGGAACAATAATCACAGATTATATGGGGAAAAGAGTTTTGGGGTACGGGGAAAAGTAGAAAGGGAGAAAATGTATTTTTATTTATAAGTAATGCGTAGAGTGAATGTTCAATGAGTTGCTTGACTCCGCTATTTTACATTTTAGAAAGAATTTTGTTATTGAGAAAGTGCAGAGCATTGAAAGATGAAAAAATAGGAAAAACCATTAAGTATTGCAATGCTTGGTGGTAGAGTAATATTAGGTACAAAAATAAAGCGAATACAAAGAGATACATATTGGAAAGAAATGCCTATGTTGGGCAATGTCACATTGACAGTTTAGAGCTGTCGGATTAAATAGGATTTCCTAGGCTGGATGAGAAAGGCCACCCATAAAGTTGTATTTTACAAGCGATGTGGAGAAAGGCAGCTCGGAGCGTTGCTAGTTTCCGCTATTTTACGTTTAGAAAGAATTTTGATGTTGCAGGGAGTGCAGGGCCTTGAAAGATAAAACAATAGAAAAACCACTAAACATTGCTATGCTTAGTGGTGCAGTCATAATAGGCACTAAAAATATACTGCTTTTTTACACTGTTCTTTTCTGTTTTATTGTTCCGGTTGATCATATGACGTAAAACTATATTTAAAGGCAGTAACTGCTGATAGGAGATTGCAATGAAGGTATGTTTGGTTGGCTCGTCTGGCGGGCATCTTACTCATTTATATATGCTGAAACCATTTTGGCAGGATAAAGAGCGATTCTGGGTCACGTTTGATAAGGACGATGCAAAGAGTCTCCTTAAGGGTGAAAAAATGTATCCCTGTTACTACCCTACAAACAGAAGTTTAAAGGCATTTATTATCAACACAAAATTGGCATGGAAACTTCTTAAGACCGAAAAACCTGATTTGATTATATCTTCTGGTGCTGCGGTTGCGGTTCCATTTTTCTGGCTTGGAAAGTTATTCGGCGCAAAGCTTATTTATATTGAGGTTTTTGACAGGATAGATAAGCCTACGCTGACTGGTAAGCTAGTTTATCCGATTGTGGATCGATTTATTGTACAGTGGGAGGAAATGAAGCAGGTATATCCTAAGGCGATAAATCTGGGGAGTATCTTTTAAAACCAGTTAGAAATTCTTTATATTGTGTGTTTAGGAGTTTGATTAGATGCTGGAAAAGATGATAAAGCGTGTAATTACATTTATTCAATGCATGCGTTTTGGCATAGATAAAGAAAAAGGGATGTGGATCCATCCATTTTGCAGAATTATAAGCCCGTGGGGGGGGTAGTTTTAGGCCAGGATGTTTCCCTGCACAATGCAGTTAGAATAGATTGCGATAGAGACGGAAAGGTTCTTTTGAAGAACGGCTGTACATTGAATGTGGGAACTAGAATAGAATCTATGAATTCTGTGGTTTTAGAAAAATCGGTTTTGACAGGTTCCTATGTATATATTTCTGATCGTAATCATCAATATTGTGATATTAAACGGCCTGTGAAGGAACAAGGGTATTATTCAAATGGCGGAGTCATAATTGGAGATGGCAGCTGGTTGGGAATACATGCTGTAGTTTTAGGACCTGTAAGAATTGGAAAACATTGTGTTATCGGAGCCAATGCAGTTGTTACGCATGATATACCAGATTATTCTGTAGTGATTGGAAATCCTGCCAGAATAGTAAAACAATATGATTTACATGCAGGACAATGGACTAAAGTTGATAAGGAATGAGATGGTGCACGAATGGAAGATATCATACTGGTAGATTTCTTTGATACGGTTATGTATAGGGAGATTCATTCATCACAGTTGATTTTTCAATGGGAAAGTATTCTTAAAAATAAATATAATATGCCAGAAGATGTATGTTTGAAAGAAATGCGGGAGAAAATTATTGAGGATTCCGGCAAAAATAGCTGTGCTTTAGATTATAAGTTTTTGATTCATAACTTATATTTGAAACTTTCTCAACAAGGATGGTGTCAGTGCAAAGAAAGTGAATTTTATGAAATTTCATATATGACAGAAGTATATATAGATTTGGCAACCCAATATCCAAATAAAAGAATGATAGCTTATCTGAAAAGACAGAAGAAAAAGGGGAAAAGAGTATTTTTGGTAACAGATTACTATCTGCCGGAAGATGCTTATCAAATTTTTTTACATCAGTTTGGTTTGGAAGGCCTCTTTGAAAAAATATACTGTTCATCTGATTATGCAAAAACCAAATGGGAGGGAACACTGTATGAAGAAGTATTAAGAGAATTGGATAGTGATGGCAAAAATGTTTGTATGATTGGCGACAGCAGGAGGGCTGATGTCAAAAATTCCAAAGAATCAGGCATTAAGGGATGTTGGTATTTTCCTGTGTTCCATAAAATAAAGACGAATATATCAAGATATCTGAAGTTGGATTTTAAAAGGATATGCACAAAGCGAATATATAATAAAGCATACAAATACACATTATTTGGTGAATATGGAATAAATTTGTACTTTTTTTCAAAAAAATTATATGGAATGTTATCAGAGGATGGATTAAAAAAAGTCAATTTTTTGAGCCGGGGAGGTTACTTGTTAAAAAAAATATTTGATGAGTATCAAATGTTCTGCGTTTGCAATGGAAAGAAAATTGATTCTGCATATTTGTTAAATTCCAGGAAAGCAAACCAGATGGCAATGAAGGATAAAGAACAAAAGGATTTATTAATTGAATATTTTCAACCGTATATGGATACAGATAACCGTTTGTGTTTGGTAGATGAAGGATGGAATTGCAGCAGTCAAATTTATTTGACTGATTTTTTGAAATGTGATACTTATGGATATTATATTGGGCTTCTCAATAATCAGCCTGTACAGGGAAAGTGTGTAAGAAAGGGAATTTTATTTCATGTGGATGAAGCGGGAAAAAAGGATGTCTTTTATGGAGTATTCAGAACTAATCTTGTCTTCTATGAACAGATGTGCCAGGATCCAGATAGGGGGGGGGTAGAATATTACATAAAAAATGAGGATAAAATTGATGCGGTTTCAAATAGAAATGAAACGGAAATAACTCTTCATGATAAATATACCAGGACACTGCAGCAGCAGATAGAAAAATTTGCACGGCAGCTTATAGTGTGGGAAGCAAAAGTGGAAAAGAAACAGCTAGCCTTGTTAATGCTGAAAACACTTTTATTTGCAAATAAAGACAGACTAGAAATGGCAAGGACTTATCAGGATTTGAGGTATAACAATTATACTGGAACAAAACCCCAAGTGGTTGGAGATGGAAAGCAAATAAAAATTTCATGCAGGACGCTCTTGATAAGACCTGAAGAATATATGCGATATTTTTGCAAGGTAAAAGAAGTGATGAGCAAGTCAGCAGTATGCCGTTATCTATATTGGCCGATTGGATTTTTAATTTGGTTATGGTGCTGGTTTAGTATAAAACGGAAAAATTTTAGGAAGGATTAGGAGAAATATAGAGATATGATATTTGTGACAGTGAGAACCCATGAGCAGCTTTTTGAACGTCTTATATTTGATTCATTTATATATATGACCGGGAAAATGGTTTACCCGATTACGGATAAATTTATCGTCGAGTGGGAGGAAATGAAAAAGGTTTATCCCAAGGCAATTAACTTAGGCAACATATTTTAGGAAGTGTAAAGATGATTTTTGTGACAGTCGGCACCCACGAGCAGCCGTTTAACAGGCTCATTGAGGCGGTAGATAAAATGAAAGCTGAGAACGTTTTCAGTGATGATGTGATAATCCAGGCTGGATATTCGACATATGAGCCGAAGTTTTGCGAGTGGAAGAAGTGGTATCCATACGACAAGATGCTCGAATTTGTGAATCAGGCACGGATTGTGATAACCCACGGTGGACCATCGAGCTTTATAATGCCACTCCAGATTGGCAAAATTCCCATTGTTGTTCCACGACAAAAGCAGTACGGTGAACATGTCAATGATCACCAGCTAGAGTTTTGCAAGGCAGTAGAAGAACGGCTTGGGAATATACTTGTGGTGGAAGATGAGGAAAAACTGAAGAACCGAATAATAAATTACGAGTCTGTTATAGGGTCAATTACGTTAAGCATAGGTAATCATAATCAATGCTTTAATCAGCAATTTGAGAAAATAATCAACGAGTTGTTTTTGTGATTCATAGTTATTTAGGAGAGTTCATTATGCTACGAAATGTAAAACTTAAGAAGTTTCTGGTAGACAAGGTTTTTCCTTTCTTTTCCGTGTTAAATAAAGCAATTCCAAAGGATAAGAACAGAATATTGATTTATTCTGCAAATGGTCAATTACAAGATAATTCAGGCGTTTTATTGGAATATCTGATAAAGAATAAGTATTACAAAAAATATACAATTATCTGTGCATCTGAAAAGCACGACGGGTTTACTTCTCCGGATAAAAAAAGAGTGGTTTTTATTCCACAATATGGCGGCATATATCAGTATATGCGTTCCAAATATGTTTTTTATTCATTTGGGCAAATTCCAATCAAACCTGCACAAGACCAGAATGTGTTTTATACGACGCATGGCATACCGTTAAAAAAGACGGTTGAAGTTAAAAAGCTTGACTTGTTTTTTTCATATATGATGATAACTTCAGAATTTTTTAAAGAAAAAATAGCTGAGGCATATCAATGTCCTAAAGAAAAAATCTGCATATGTGGAGAACCAAAAACGGATAAAATGTTTATTCATAGTGAAAATCCTGATAATACCAGGCTTATTGTCTGGACACCGACATTTAGGCAGTCGGATTATCTTGGGTATGATGATTCACATATGTCTTCGCTGCTGCCCTTTTTTAAAGATGAGGAATGGGGAAATTTAAATGATGTATTGAGGGATAAAAATGTGAAAATAATCGCAAAAATGCACCCTGCCCAGAATACAAAAGGATTTTCAGAGATTGTTTATTCCAATTTAGAAATATATAGTGATAGGTCGTTTAAAAAGAACGGAATGGAATTATATGAACTTTTAGGAAAATCAAACGCGCTTATTGCGGATTACTCCTCTGTTTACCTTGAATATTTGCTGCTTAACAGACCGATAGGATTTGCGCTGGCAGATTATGACGATTATAAGAATACAAGGGGCTTTATTTTAGGCGATCAAATCAAATATATGCCGGGTAAAAAAATATGCCACCGGGATGATTTTTATGCGTATATTGATGATATTGCAAATGGGGTTGATGAATTTGAATCAGAAAGAAAGCGTATGCAGGAATTATTTCATCAATATAAGGATGGACATAATTGCGAGCGGATTCTAAAAATAGCAGGAATTAAAATGTGATTTGTATATGGAGGCTGCAGAAATGATGATAGGTTACACAACTGGTGTCTACGACCTATTTCATATAGGTCACCTGAATCTTTTAAAAAACGCCAAAGGCATGTGCGACAAGCTTGTTGTTGGCGTCACTGTAGATGAGCTGGTCCAATATAAGGGAAAGCAGGCGATGATTCCTTTTGAAGATCGCATTGAGATTGTGAGATCGTGCAAGTATGTAGATGCGGCTGTTCCGCAGTACGACATGGACAAGCTTAAGGCCTGTAAAGAGCTTGGAGCTACTATGCTGTTTGTCGGCGACGATTGGTATGGCACTGAGAAATGGCAGAGATACGAGGAAGAATTTGCAAAAGAAGGAATTAAGATCGTGTATTTCCCATATACGCGGGGCACGTCTTCTACGCAAATAAGGAAGATTTTGGATACTGTGAGAGTACATAATCTGGAGGATGTGAAATGAGTATAAACAAGAGCAACTGCATGAACTTTCTGTTATCCTGCTGTATTCCTGCAAGGAGGTGGCGGCATGATGGTAGATAAGACATTTTGCTCAAGCTCCTACTTGATGTTTAGGAGTGTTGTGAACGATGGGTATTCGTTTTTCCGGGATATGCGTCCTCTAATAGAGAGAATCGATTTTCCTCGTATTCCAGTCCAAAATAGTTATGACTTGGAGGATGCGCTTCGGCGACAGATGGATGAATTGACAAAAGACGGAAAAGCTGCGCTGGCGCTTTCCGGAGGAATCGACTCGGCAATATTGGCGAAGTGGATGCCTCCGGGATCTAAAGCATATACGTTCCAATGTGTTGTAAAAGGTAAGAAGGTAACGAATGAGGTTCCATATGCGGCCGTATATGCAAGGGAATGTGGACTCGATCACGAAACGATACAAGTATTTTGGGAAGACTTTGAAGCATATGCACCTGTTTTAATGAAGCATAAGGGGGCACCGATCCATTCAATTGAGGTTCAGATCTATAAAGCTGCTTTGAAAGCAAAGGCGGATGGATTTGAACGGATGATTTTCGGAGAAAACGCGGATATTATTTATGGCGGAATGGACGGATTGCTGGAAAAAGATTGGCTGTTTGGTCAGTTTGTTGATCGATATACTTATGTGATGCCGTATCGTGTTTTGAAGGAGCCGAAACTGATTCTGGAACCGTTTTATGAATTTGAGCACGGTGGTCATATTGATGGACACGAGTTCATCAATAAGTATTTCAGGCAGGAAGCGCTGGGAACCTACCACAATGCCTGTGAGACCGCAGGGGTGCGTTTTGCCGGACCATACTCGCAGACAGAATGGGTTGGCCAGGTGGATTATGAAAGAATTCGCAGAGGGGATTCGAAGTACTTGGTTCGAGAGCTTTACTGTAGATTGTATCCACAGCTAAAAATGCATCCTAAGATTCCTATGCCCCGCCCGATGAATGAGTGGATGGCTGGGTGGCAGGGGCCGGCTCGATCGGAATTCTGGCCGCACTGCACGGACTATATGACAGGCGACCAGAAGTGGATGGTATGGGCACTGGAAAGATTTTTGGATATGATTGGATGAGGGAGAAGAAAAACATGTATAAAGTAGGTATTGAAACAGCAGACAATTACCGTCTGGATGTCATAAAAGAAGCGCTGCAGAAATGCTTTGCGGATATTGGTTTAGATCCGGCGTATCCGTTATCCGGCATTGTTAACCCGGGGGATAAGGTCTTTATTAAACCTAACTGGGTGGCATCCCGTTGGAGGGAATCCTGCCCGCATAAGGACAATTTGTATTGTGTAATTACACACCCAAGTGTAATCGAAGCAGTGGCGGATTTTGTCGTTGACGCACTTCATGGAAAAGGGGAGGTGGTCATTGGGGACAATCCTTCCATTGATGCAGATTTTGATGAGCTTATGGAATTTACCGGTATCAGACAGTTAGAACATAAATATGACGTGCCTGTGTCCATAACAGATTTACGCCCGCTGGTCTGTGATGATCTTGCTAATTATGGAAAACGGGATAAGATGGTTCCCCAGCCCGGGGATATCATCGGAAATGTTCAGATAAACCTTGGGAGCAAATCATTATTATATGGCATTGATCCTTCCAGATTCCGCGGGGTTTTTGATGAACGGGACGAGACGGTTGCATCCCATACAGGCGAAACGCAGTTATACACGTTCTCCAAAAGCCTGTATGATGCGGATGTATATATTTCCATCCCCAAGTTGAAGACACACCAGAAGGTCGGGGCAACGCTGAACCTGAAGGGTTTGGTTGGTTCGATTGCGAATAAGAACCAGTTGGTCCATTGGCAGATAGGCTATCCGGAGATCCATGGGGACGAATATCCTTCAAAAGAAGCATGGGAAGCCGCACAAACAGCTAAAGTTACGCACAGAGGTTCCTGGCCGGGGAACGACACTATCTGGCGCATGGTGGTTGATCTGTATCAGGCGATGCAGATGAGAGAGAGAAAATATCTTTCCGTTATTGACGGAGTAATTGCTGGTGAGGGACAGGGACCATTTTGCCCGACAAGCAAAAATGCAAACACATTAATTGCCGGAGAGGATTTGCTGGCTGTAGATGTGGCAGCTGCAAGATATATGGGGCTGGAGCCACAAAAGATCAAGTATCTGGGTTACTTTATCGATAAGGGAATTGTGGATTATCAAAATATCCGGGTTCTTTTAAACGGGGAAATACAAAAAGATTTCTTTACCAGTGATTCCAAATATAAAGATTTTTTTGTCGTGGAGCAATGGCAGGGGATAAAGAAGTAATGTCTTTACCGGCAATTAGAAATGGCAGATGTGGTGCTTGGAGAGGTTTATGAATACTTACAATAAATTATAGGAGTAGTTTTTGTGGATAAAAAGATACTTATAGTGATAACTACCGCTTTTGTCCCTTATGGCGGGCTGGCGACGGTCATGATGAATTATTATCGTGCAATGGACAAGACGGGCTTGCTGATTGATTTTGCTTCTACAAATGATCCGCCCAAAGTTCTGTTGGATGAGCTTAGAGCAAACGGCTCTGACTATTTCAATCTTGGAGACAGGAAAAAGCAGTTGCTAAAGTATCTTAAAAATTTGAAAGCAGTGTTAACAAACGGTCATTACGATGTTATCCATGTGAACGGAAACAGCACTACCATGGCGTTTGAGCTTATGATCGCAAAAAAGTGTAGAGTTTCGGTGCGGATAGCTCACGGACATACAACACAGACAGATCATGCAGTGTTAAATGATTTATTGAAAGACATTTTCAAAAAAGTGTATACGTATGCAGTTGCCGTATCTTCAAAGGCAGGAAACTGGCTATATGATGGCGGCAAATATGGAATACTCAAAAATGCGATAAATGTTGAAAAATACAAATACAACAAAACTGTCAGAAAACAAATCCGCTTTGCTCTGAACATAGAAGATAAATGCGTTATAGGTCATTTAGGCAAAATCTATGAACCTAAAAACCATGATTTTTTAATTGATATTTTTTATGAAATAAAAAAATTAAATAATAACACTTGTCTGTTGCTTGTCGGGGACGGAGAATTGAAAGATAACATCAAATCCAAATGTGAACGCTTAAAATTAGAGGATGTTATATTTACAGGAATGGTAAGCAATGTATACGATTATCTTCAGGCAATGGACGTGTTTGTTTTTCCATCACTTTGGGAGGGTTCGCCTTTGGCTTTAATTGAGGCTCAGACTTCGGGACTGCCGTGCATAGTTTCTTCTAACGTAACAAAAGATGCAAAATGCACCGATAACGTTATTTTTATGGATCTTGCAGAACGTGCTGAAGCATGGGCAAAAAAGGCA
The DNA here is from genome assembly GCA_947629585.1 of uncultured Lachnospiraceae bacterium. Lineage (GTDB taxonomy): Bacteria > Bacillota > Clostridia > Lachnospirales > Lachnospiraceae > MGBC100174. The sequence continues at coordinate 10,384 of CANREH010000085.1, forward strand.
GTAGAGGTCAGTGAAAATCTTCCAGATAGAACAGACGTCATCGATGAAATCAGGCGCAGCGGATATGATATACAGACAGAGGCTAAAAAGCTGAGAATGATTTATCTGAACGAAAGGAAATGAATAGAGAATATCCATCTTATCGAGACGTGTAAACAGTTTTTATCTAATTTTACACAAAAAATATTTTAAAAATAATAAATTATATATCGACACAGAAAACTGATAAATGGAGAAATAGCAATGTGGGTATTGGGTTACTTAAAAGAAAAAGGGATTAAACGAGCCTTTATCGTGCTGTATGAATATAAGATAGATTTATTTCTGCAAAAAATCTTATCTATTATTTACAGAAAAGTTCCATTAAAAAATGTCATAGTTATTATGAGTCATGATGACTTTGACTGCAATGGAGGGGCATTCTATGATTATTTGATAAAAAAAGAATATAACCAGAAATATAAAATTATTTGGATACTTAATCATGATGTACCTAAAAATTTATCTGATAATGTATATGGATTTAAATATCTACGTCCAAATTTAAAGAAGGATTATTATATCTGTCGAGCTAAAGTACTTACAGCAGATAGTAACATAATAAAAAAAGTACGAAAGGATCAAGTATCCGTTTACTTTGATCATGGCTCTTTTAGTCTGAAAAGTGTAAGAAAATATTTTGCCTTTTCTGAAACGATTGATTATTATTTAACAGCTTCGGCTAATTTTGATCCGATCTTTTGTGAGACACGAAATGTTCCGTATTCAAGCTCAAAACTGTTACATTTAGGCTATCCAATGCATGATGTATTTTATCAGGATACACCGAGTGAATTGCTAAAAATGACAAAGAAAAAATATGATAAAGTGATCTTGTGGATGCCGACGTTTCGGAAAAGCATAGGGGGCAGAAATGATTCCAATGCAGAATATACGTATGGAATTCCATTGATTGAAAATCAAGAGGAATTTGACACACTGCAGCGTATATTGGAAGGATTAAATATCCTTATGATTATCAAAATTCATCCGAAGCAGGATAAAGACAGCGTTAAATTACTGATGAAATGTGCATCAAAGAATATTTCTGTTTTAACAGGTGATACCGTCAAACAGCTGGATATTGACAACTATCGTTTATTAAAGGATGCGGATGCTCTGATAAGTGATTATTCGTCGATTGTTTATTCGTATATCCTTTTAGATCGACCGATCGGGTTTGTTTTGTCCGATTTGGGCGATATGAAATATGGATTTTGCGTAGATAATCCGGATTTTTTTATGACGGGATCGAGGATTTATACATTAGAGGATATGATCCATTTTATTCGAAATGTCAGCGAGAATAAAGATGAATTTCGGAAGGAAAGGCAGAATTTGTGTAACTGGTTACATGAATATCAGGATGGCCATAGTTGCGAAAGAATTGTGAAATTTTTAAACTTATAAAGATTTCAAATAAAATCAGTATGACAGTGATATTTAATATGCACGAGTACAACGCTACGAATTATAATACAGCATTTGTTGCAACATTGGTTAATATAAATCACATATAAATTACAAGTAAAGGTTGATGACAATATGGCAGAGATCTATTTATTAGATTGCACGCTCCGCGACGGAGGCTATGTAAATAACTGGGAGTTTGGGCAGGAAGCGATTGCCTCCATAAAAACAGGATTGGAGGATGCCGGAATTGATATCATTGAACTCGGCTTTTTCAGAAATGAATTATGGAACTGCGACCGTACAGTATTTGGCGGTGTGGAAGATGTTGCTCCGCTTTTACACAGAAAGAAATCGGGCGTCATATATTCTGCTATGGTAGAACCTAAAGATATAGGTGATTTATACCCGATAGAAAAGTTGCTTACCCCATATGAAGGCGGTATTGATTACATACGTGTCTGTATATGGAAAAGGCTTATGAAAGAGCATATGGAGTACTGTGGAAAGATAGTAGAAAAGGGGTATCGTATTTCCATTCAGCCTACAGCGGTTGGACAGTACAATGAACAGGAGTTTATTGAACTATTGAAGATGGCAAACGGTGTGAGGCCGTATGCGGTATATATAGTTGATACCTGGGGCACTCAATCGTCGTTTCAAATATGTCGGTTTGCGGAACTTGCAGAGAAATATTTAGATTCGGATATCAAAATAGGCTACCATGGACATAACAATAAAATGCAGGCTTTAAGCTGTGCGCAGGCAATTATCAATATGAAGCTCTCTCACGATATATGCCTTGATTCGAGCATTATGGGCATGGGAAGAGGAGTCGGTAATCTACAGACAGAGGTGATCATGGAGCACCTTAATGAAAATTATGGTAAGAAATATGATTGTTTGAAAATAGTATCGCTTTATGAGAGCTGTTTGAAAAAATTTTATGAAAGAGATCCGTGGGGTTATTCATTTTATCATTATCTTTCTGCAGTATTTAATTGCTCCCAGGATTTTGCCACATATTTTAAACAGAACAGAATAGGTGAAAATGAGTTCTTGAAATTTCTTGAGGGGTTGACCCTACAAGAAAAGGTAGTATTTAATAAAAAGTTTGTTGAAGGCAGGCTGGAAGAAATGAGAAAGGCAGGAATTATATGAAAGTATCGGATTATATGGTTCGCTTTTTGGAAGAGAAGGGCATACATGATGTGTTCGGAATACCGGGCGTCGGCTGCGGCCATTTTATGAATTCAATGATCGGCTCATCGATCCGCAGCCATTTGGTCTACCACGAGCAGGCGGCAGCGTTTGCTGCCGGCGCGTATGCCCAGGCAGCTCGAAAAGCGGGATTTGCGTACACTACTGCCGGCCCCGGCGGAACGAACCTCATCACAGGCATTGCCAACGCATACTGCGATTCCATTCCAGTGGTTTTCATGGTTGGCGAAAAGGATTTCAAATCGCTTAGAGGTGAGTACACTATGCGCCAAAAGGCATCGCAGGAAGTAGATATTGTATCGGTAGCGGCGCCGATTACCAAATGGAGCTATCAGGTTCACGCTGCGGAAGAGATCAAATATGTATTGGAAAAGGCATTTTATGTAGCCGAAAACGGAAGGCCGGGACCGGTTCTCCTGGACATCCCCAGCGACATAGCTAGGGCTGACGTGGATATAGATGCTCTGAAATCATTTGAAGCTCCGGAACCTGCGGATATGCAGGATGCGCTTGCGCAGACAAAGGACGCACTCAAAAAAGCGAAGAAACCGCTGTTCCTTATCGGCAATGGAGTAAAACAGGCGGTTCTGGAGTCTGATGTCATGGAGCTTGCAAAAAGCCTGAATATCCCTGTTGTAACAACTCTTCTGTGTATGGATCTTTACTGCGGTGATACGCAGTGCCTTGGCTATATCGGTATGGATGGCGATCCGGCTGCAAACCGGGCTGTGAAGGAGTGTGACCTGCTGATAACATTGGGAGCAAGGCTTAATTTCAAACAGGTAACGGATAATCGCCAAAGCTTTGCAGCAAACGCAACGATTATACGTGTTGACTGCGATCCCGGTGAACTGGAATATAAAATAAGGGACGAAATCGGAATATGTGCCGATTTAAGGCAGTTTGTTCCCGAGCTGAGACAAGCCATGAAGAGTATGTCCCCTTATGAACGGGTATGGCTGGGGAATTGCCAGTCTTATAAGAAAGGAAGCAGACGGAAACATTCCTTGAACACGGCGGGCGATGATTTTATGCGGGTGATAAGCTCGCTTGTGCCCGAAAATACGGAAATAACGGTTGACACCGGAAGCCACAGGAGGTGGCTCATGTCACAGTTTGAGTTTAAGAAAGGGCAGCGTTTATACCAGTCGGCAGGGCTGGCAAGCATGGGATATGCCCTGCCAGCGGCAGTAGGCGTATATTATGCGACAAAAAAGCCGGTTATTTGTATGGATGGGGACGGTGGAATTATGATGAACCTGCAGGAGCTGCAGTTCCTGTGCAGAGAACATCTGCCGATTACAGTCATCGTATTCAATAATCACTGCCTCGGGGATATCATGGAGTTTCAGAAAAGGATCTTTGACAGGAGATATTTCACAACGACAGAAGATTCCGGATATCAGGCGGCTGATTTTCGGCGGCTGGCAGAAGCGTTTCATATGGACTACCGTCTTGTTGCATCAATAGAGGAAGCGGAGAGAATACAGCCTGTTACGGGCAGTCCTCAATTGATTGAAGTAGCAGTGCCAAGCAATGCATGACAGGCGGCGGCAGAAAGGAAATTATCATGAAACGTGTGATTACATACGGTACTTTTGATTTGTTCCATTATGGGCACCAGCGCC
>CANREH010000086.1 GCA_947629585.1 uncultured Lachnospiraceae bacterium
GCAACCCCGCCGCAGCCAATAATTAAAGCCTTTCCCATAATTTTATCTTTGTCCCCTTCCTCAAATCCTGTTTTTTATGTCCCTGATTTTGCCAAACATTTCCTTTTCAGGCTTTATTTGTCCCCAAAAGCTCTTTTACATAGTTTGGCAGGCAGAAACACCCCTTATGCAGATCCGTGTTATAATACTTTGTCCGTAGCCCCAGACGGTTCCATTCCTCTTCCCTCAAGTCACTGACAGGATCGTATTTCTTGGACGCAAATCCAAACAGCCAGTGCCCTGACGGATAGGACGGGATATGGCACTGATAAACCATGCTTAACGGAAATTCCTGCGTAATATGCTTATGCGCCTTCTGCACCGACAGCGAGTGCATTTTATAAAACGGGCTTTCATGCTGGTTAATCAAAATCCCGTCCTCTTTGAGCGCCTTAAAGCAGGTGCCGTAAAACTCCCTGGTAAACAGCCCCTCCGACGGCCCGTAAGGATCGGCGCAGTCCACGATAATCAGGTCATATTCCTGTCTTGGCCCGCGCACAAAACGCAGCCCTTCATCAAAATAAATATGCACCCTGGGATCGTCAAAGCTGCACGCCGTCCGCATAAAATGACGCCTGCACATTTCCACAACCTCTTTGTCAATTTCCACCAGATCAATCCGCTCAATGGAACTGTACTTGCAAAGCTCCCTGACCGTGCCGCCGTCGCCGCCCCCGATCACCAGCACATCCCGCACACGCGGGTGGACAGCCATTGGCACATGGGTAATCATTTCATGGTAAATAAACTCATCCTTTTCGGTAATCATCAGTTCCCCGTCATAGACAAGGACACGCCCAAATTCCACGGTTTCCAGAATATCAATCCTCTGGAACTCGCTCTCGCAGGTAGCCACCTGCCTGACGACCTTCATGGAAAATCGTACATCTTTCGTGTGCTGGTCTGTATACCAAAACTCCATCCGGCGCCTCCTCAGCTCAATACTACATTGATGTTTTCTATTTTCATATCTTCCGTTCCTGTCATAAAGCAGCCCTTTTCCTTAGCATACGCAATATATTTTAAAATATCGTCCGTAATCATTTCTCCCGGCGCCAGCGTCGGGATTCCCGGCGGATAGCACATCACGAACTCCCCGCAGATCATCCCGCTGCTTTTTTCAATCGGCACGGACTTCTTCTTTCCGTAAAACGCCTTCTGCGGGGCCATGACAATTTTCGGATTGATATATTCATGATCAAACAGCCCGGCCTTGTCCTTTTCATGAAGACGCTTAATCTCTGACAGGGCAGAAATCAGCCGTTCAATTTCCAGCTTCCTGTCCCCGGAAGAAATAATGGCAAGGATATTCCCGATATCTCCGAACTCAATCTGAATCCCGTAATCGTCGCGCAGCAAATCATAGACCTCAATCCCGGCAAGCCCGATATCCCTTGTATGGACAGACAGCTTGGTGGAATCAAAAGCATAGACCATATCGCCGTCCTCCAGCTCTTTGCCAAAGGCATAGTAACCTCCCAGTTTATTGATCTCTTCCCTTGCGTAATCCGCGAACTGTATCGTTTTTTCAAACATGGCGCGTCCATTAAGGCTTAAATTCTTCCTTGCAATGTCCAACGACGAAATCAGCAGATACGAGCCGCTTGTGGTCTGCGTCAAATTAATGACCTGGCGCACATAATCGGCATTGACCGTATTCCTTGTCAGCAGCATGGAGCTCTGTGTCAGGGAACCGCCTGTCTTGTGCATACTGATCGCCGCCATATCGCAGCCGGCCTCCATTGCCGACACCGGCAGATCCTCATGAAAATAAAAATGCGTCCCATGCGCTTCATCCGCCAGAACTAACATCCCATGCTCATGCGCAAACTCCACAATCGAGCGCAGATCCGAACAGATACCGTAATAGGTAGGATTATTGACAAGGACCGCCTTCGCATCCGGATTGTCAAGAATTGCCTGCTTTACGTCCTTTATCGACATACCAAGCGGAATGCCAAGCCGTTGATTGATCCCCGGGTTTACATAGACCGGAACTGCCCCGCAGACAACCAGCGCATTGATGGCGCTCCTGTGGACATTCCGGGGCATGATAACCTTTTCCCCGTACTTGCAGCTTGCCATAATCATCGCCTGCACCGCCGCCGTCGTCCCGTTCACGATAAAAAAAGCCTCATCCGCCCCGAAGCTTTCCGCCGCCAGCCTTTGCGCATCCTTAATGACGGACACCGGATGGCAGAGATTATCAAGCGGTTTCATGGAATTCATGTCAAGTTTTAAACAATTATCCCCAAGAAAATACTTTAGTTCTTTATTTCCCCGTCCCCCCTTATGCCCCGGAACGTCAAAATGCGCCAGGCGGTTAATGCGCTGCTGCTCCAACGCCTGATGGACAGGGGTATCCTTTTGGGTAAGATTTTCCAATGACCTCCCTCATTTCTCCTAAAATTTTTTCAGCCCAACCTATCATTTCCAATGCTGTAAAAGTATTTTTTCATGATTAGATATTATATTTCAATTCCTATATACTGTCAAACAAAAAATAAGCACCCTGCAATTAGTCTTTTGGATTCTGCTAAAAAACGCCACTGCCACAGACAGTTTCTTTTGAAAATCCTGAAATTTTGGTTACAAAAAATTATTCATTCATACCGGACTTTTCAAAAGAAATGTCTGGCCGCGTGGCTGTTGAAAAGTAACATATGAAAAGACTAACTGCAGTAAGGGAAAAAAGGAAAAAGCAGGAATACACCGAAGCATCTCCCGCTTTTCCTTTTATGGCCGCTTTCTTTGGAAACGGCTGAGATCTAAATAAATATCAAAACTGATTAGCTCTTTATTCAAACAAGGTGGTAGAAAGGTATCTCTCTCCGGTATCCGGAAAGATTACCACAATCTTCTTTCCTTTATTTTCCGGGCGTTTCGCAAGCTCTGTCGCTGCAAACAATGCGGCGCCGGAAGAAATCCCTACCAATAAACCGTCGGATTTTGCAATTTTTCTGGAGGTCTCAAACGCGTCTTCATTTTCCACGGTAATAATTTCATCCACAATATCAAGATCCATAACTTTTGGAATAAATCCTGCGCCAATTCCCTGGATCTTATGCGGTCCTGGCTTCCCGCCTGATAAGACCGGGGAGCCTGCAGGCTCTACGGCAACCAGCTTAATATCCGGCTTCTTCTCTTTCAGGGCGGAACCGGTTCCTGTGAGCGTTCCGCCAGTCCCTACTGCCGATACAAAAATGTCAATATCTCCCTCCGTATCTGCCCAGATTTCCTCCGCCGTCGTCGCCCTATGTACCGCCGGGTTCGCTTCATTTTCAAACTGCTGCAGGATAACGGCATTGCCGTATTCTTTCTTCAGTTCCTCCGCCTTTGCAATTGAACCCTTCATGCCTTCCGCACCCGGAGTAAGAATCACCTTAGCGCCAAGCGCCGACACAATCCTGCGGCGTTCTACGCTCATGGTATCCGGCATAGTAAGAATCAGCTTTAATCCCCTCGAAGCCGTAACAAAAGCAAGACCAATCCCGGTATTGCCGCTCGTAGGCTCAATAATGACCGTATCTTTATTGATTTTTCCCTGCCTGATTCCTTCCTCAATCATGGCATTCGCCACACGATCCTTCACGCTTCCCAGCGGGTTAAAATACTCCAGCTTCGCAATAATGGAAGCTTCCAGCCCATTCTTCTCCTGATAATTCGATAATTCCAATAATGGGGTATTCCCAATCAAATCCGTTAATTTTTTTGCTATTTTTGCCATATCGGCATCTCCTTTCGTCCATTACTTTTGATGTAGATACTATATCACTATATTCATACCATGTCAATAGGATTTATAGATTTTTTCTAGATTTCAGGCAGCAGTTCAGCCATAACCAATCTTATGGGCGAATCATACTCAGTGATAGATTTTTGCAAGAAATCTATCACTGAGCATGAATGAACACACAAGATTGGTTATGTGCGGAGCGCCAGGGAATGAGCAATCCGCCTGCGTTAGCAGGCTTTGAAGCACGAAGTGCGAGATTGCGAATGGCGCGGCTGAACTGTTGCAGTTTCCAGCCATAAATGAGATTTTAGCGGCTTTAACAGCGAAACAGGCTGCCATTTTTTAATCCCTGCAAACTGATAGGAAAACTCCTTTCCCTTACAAAGCTGTATCTAATACCATCATCAGCACAAATCCCACGCTGAAGCTTATGATCCCGGTCCGGCAGGAGCCTTCCAGTGCTTCCGGTACCAGCTCCTTTATCGTCATATAAATCATCGCCCCGGCTGCCCCGGCAAGCAGCAGAGGGAGCAGACTGCAGGTCCCTCCGGTTAAAACCAGCGTAAGGACTGCCGCTGCAGGTTCTACCGCACCGGATAACACCCCGCAGAGAAATGATTTTCCCCTGCCCATGCCGCTGTTCTTTAACGGAATGGAAATAAGCGCGCCTTCCGGGATATTCTGGAGGGCGATTCCCACCGCCAGCGCGACGGCAGCCGCCGCCGTAATCTTCCCTCCGTGGATATTTCCGGAAAAAGAAGCGCCGACCGCCATCCCTTCCGGAATATTGTGAAGAACAATGACAAAAACAAGGAGAATCACTTTTTTATAGGACTCCCTCTCCCCATCCCCTGCCGCCGTTTTCTGTTTCTCCAGCCATAACAATAAACCGTCCAGCAATAATAAAAAGAAATTTCCGGCAAAAAACCCCGCCGTTGCCGGAACAAAAGCAAGCTTCCCCAAAGGCTCCGACATGGAAAGCGCCGGAAGTAAAAGCGACCACATAGAAGCCGCCATCATAATCCCAGCCGCCGTGCCGAGAAGTATTTTATGAAACGATTCCTTTATCTTTTCCTTTACAAAAAAAACAAACAATGCTCCAAGACTGGTTCCAAAAAAAGGTATCATAATCTCCAAAATAATCTCCATATCCAATCCCCGCAGCAGCTTCCGTACCTTTTTTATTCTATTTTCATTCTATTCCATTGTCTCCTTATCCAGAACAAAAACCGTTAAACGGAACAACGCAAAAAAACCACTGTAATCTTTACAGTGGAAAAAATAATGCCTTATTTTCTTTTCAAAAGCTCCCGACGGGACTTGAACCCGAGACCTTTACCTTACCAAGGTAACGCTCTACCGACTGAGCTACGGGGGCGTATCATCAAGTGCTTTTCTATGATATCATAATTTCAAAACCGTGTCAAGAGAAATTTTTTATTTCTGTATTTTTATTGTAACAGTTCAGCCATCAACTCGATTTGGCTGCTTCGCAGCCTGTTTCGCCGCTAAAGCGGCTAAAATCTCGCTTTTATGGCTGCGCCATATGTCAAAAATAGTGAAAATTGATCCTTACGAGTAAACTCGACGGTTCCATTTTCCTATTTTTGCCGCATGGCTGAACTGTTACTTTTTATTTTTGAAAAAAGTTGTAAAGTAGTGTAATTATATTATCAATATAGATTTATTGTTCACCACCTGTAAAGGCAGGGTCTTCTTCCGTCTGAGCAATCTGCCCGTCCGCCTCCATCTCCTCAAAAGTCTGGCGTATCCCCATGTTTCTTATATTATCCAGCCACTCATAAATCATGCTCCTGCTGTATATAGGCCGGCCTTTCTTGTCCTTCGCCTTTTCCAGCGCACATGCAATCAATGCATACTCATTCTTTAAGGATGTGGAAAAAATACCCATGTCATCCGTATTGATGGAAACGGAAATCTGTGGGCATTTTTTAATCTTCTTCTCATCTGCTACGAGCCCGCAGTTATAAAAGTTAATAATCGGGTGTTTTTCAAAATCCTTAAATGTCCCTATCAGATAATTAGAGGATGGGTTCGTCTCTATTGCGATCCCCTGTTCCGCGATTTTCCGCTGCATAATCTTTTGAAGCTTCTGTATCCCCTTAACGTAAAATGGAAGGACGTTCCTTTCAATCCGCTTTTCCCCTTCTCTTTTCACATTGATGTCATAATGGTAATAATAATACAGCAAAAAAGCCTCTGGCCTATAACGGATGTCATCATTTTTCGGGAATTTTACATTCTTTTTGATACCATAGCCATAGTCATTGTCGTCATCGCTTTCCTTAAAAAAACCATCCCTGTACAGTTCCGGATCGTCTCCCCTGAGCATCCATGCATTATGGTATTCAAAAATATCAAAATTCAGTTCCCCCGAATTCATCCGGTAATGGGCTTTCTTTCTTTTCTGGTACTTCTCCGCCTCGTTTAAAATCGCCTCCTTAATGTCCCTATTTATATACTGCCCATAAATACGGTAAAAATATACCTTATATTCCTTCTCAATCCATGTCTTCAGGTTGTCCACATCTTCCACGTCAAGCTTGAACAGGCGGTTATAAATCCATGACAGATTATCCAGATAATCCTGTTGGGAAATCAGTATCCGGTAATTTTTCGAACGGTACCACTCCTCCACGTCTATCCCAAGCGCAAGGGCATGCCCGATCCTATCCCCGCTCCTCAATCCCAGAAAAAGCACCGCCTCGTCAATCGCCCTCAGCCCGTCCGCCAAATCAAGAAAATCCTCCCCCACGTGGTAAGTCATCCTTAGCTGCCGCACTTTATTGTCCGTTACCTCTTCATGGTTCACCGTGCTATGCCCGGACAAAAAGCGGAAAACAGGTGCAAATACCTCCGGCCTGCAGACGAGTTCATTGGAAGCGGCGTCAATTCCGTGGATTCTTTCTGCATAATCCGGCCGCATTTCCCTCATGCGCAGCAGGGCCCATGCCTGCTTCCAGAGCTTCTTCCTGAGAGACTCATGCCTGCAGCGGATAACACCATCATCTTTTGTCAGTTCTCTGTCCTCTTTCTTAATGAAATGGAAGGTGTAAAAATACCTTTTCTTTCCCGTCCCGCTATCTTCCCCAAGTATCTGGTCATATATTTTAATTTTTTCCATATTTTTTCGCATATCTTCCGCCGGGGACATACGCAGCTCCAAAGACTTTATGTAAAAAGGGCAGAACAGCTCCCGAATCACTTTCCTTGTGCTTTCCTGCCCATATATGGATGCCTCAATGAAATTGTCCTTCCTGTTTTCGTGCATCTGGAAATTGCGGAAACCCACATTCCTATCCGTCTGAACCAGCTCTGAGCGGATGCGTTCTTTTATCAGGAGATACACATAAAATATCTTTTTATACACAAAAAATCCCGAATCATTTCTCCAGATCCTGCTCAGTGCGGAATACAAAAACCACCTCTCGCCGGAAAGTACGTCATAGCTGCCTTTCACCCGCCCGCTAATTCCAAGCAATGCGTAATCTTCCAAATTCTCTCCATTCGTCTGAAACCGCAGGGAATTGATCAGTTCCTGAATATAGAGATTGTTCTCTTTCAAGTCTTCCTCATTCTCCAAAAACCATTGCAGATTTTTCCAGGTACGCGCCTCCCATAGCTTCTTTTCATATTCCTCGTCCCACGGCAGATGCGACTTTTCAAGATCTACGGACGGCAGCCGGCAAAGCATCTTCTTTAAAAGATCCCTCGCCGGAAAACGCTCCCTCGATCCATAATCCTCCAAAATTCTGTCATCCCATGGCAGCTTGCAGAGCTGATCCACTATGGAAGAAAGTTCCCTGCTGTCCCCTATCAATCTCCACGCATCCCTGCAGGCCTCCCTAAGTTCTTCTTCCCCTGCATCTCTCCTTATAGGATCGCCGCCCAGCTCCGCCTGAAGACACAGGGCAAAGACAAAAGCCGCATCCCTGTACTCCCCTGCCCATTCCATAACGCTTTCTTTATCGAAATAAATCTCTTCCTGCGAATTCCAGCGCACAATCGGCACCAGCCGCAGCATCTTCTCACTTTCCAATTCCTCCTGCTCAAAAATATAGCTCCCAATCTTTATCTTTATTCCATGGATAATCGAAAACAGAAACAGGCGGATCAGAGCTGCCTGGAAATACTGCACCGGAAGACTCTCCTCCTCCGCGTCAGCACCGTACCTTGCCCGGGTATAAAGCATCTCCCTTTCTACTTGTTCCATTTCTCCCAAAAACACAGGGTTCAGTACATCATTCATCAGGCTGATCCAGGAAAAATGGAACACGGGAACGGAAGCGCCTGTATGGAAATGGTTTTCCGCAACTCCCTTCTCGACAATTTTGTCCAGATGGTAGTTATCATGCCCAATCACAACTTCCCACATAAAGCCCCATTTTCCCATGTCCTCCTCGCCCTTGTTCATCGCAAAAAAGGCCGATACCATGAGATCCTCACTTAACTCAAACGTAAGATTCCGCCATGTCAGCAGCTCCATATACCTGCACCGCACCTTGTTGTCTGACATCAGCAGCATTTTCCCTGTATAGTAAAACAAAAAATTGAAAACATCAATCCCTTTCCCAAGCACACCCTTTCTATTGCATGAAGAGCCCCATTCCCGCAAGGTGTCGAAATAATGATGCCACATATTAAGCAGCTCACTGTCACTGTACTGCCCATGATAAGCCCGGTACAGTTTCCTGAACTCATCCCGCCCCAGGCAATGATCCTCCTTCTTTAACGCAGTCTTGGACGGCATCTTTTTAAATGCCAGAATCAGTATCTGCTGTAAATTTACCATGCCTTCCTCCTCCTTTGTCCGACCTACGGTCTTTCCTACATATCGCTGGAATCAAACCCGATTTCTGTACTCTCTTCCTTAAGGGGATCTATCACTCCTGCCACTGTATTAATTATATCCCCAAAAGTAATACGGAAGTCTTCCGGCAGGAATTTGCCATACTCCATCAACCACTCTATAAATGGACATCTGCAGAAAGCCTCCTCAAAGCTTTCCTTACCCTTTAATCCATAAAATATATCATGCTCCTTAAGCTGATCCCTTATATTCTCCAATATGCCGCAGTACTGCCGCAGAACATGCTCTTTCCGGACAGGCACCAGCCCTTCTTTATGTTTTCGCCTTGCTCTCTTGATTATATTATAGGTCATATCCAGATGATAAAACGGCAGGGCAAAGCCGCCATATTCTTCCTTCCATTCATCGAATTCCTGCTGCACGGAAGAAATATCCTCAGGCGAAAAACCTTTCTGCCCGTCCATGCTCTCTAGGCTTTTAAAAACAGCTTCGTATTCAAGCGCATTGGCTGTAAAATGAAACAGGTTAAAGGAAACATTTTCCAATGCCTCGAATTCCACTCTGAGCCACTCTCTTCCATCGGTGTCATCCGTCAGGTCATCTTTTTCTATTCCAAACGTCTCCCTTCTCTCTTCCTTCAGTTCCATTTTCTGGATTGCCCTGGTGCCATCCCTGCCCTCTTTCCAAAGAAGCATCAGGAAGACTGCCAGCATCCTGATCTGTTTCTTCTTATCCTCTGCTTCCGCCAAAACATAAATATCAAAGCTGCGCAATGACACCGCCTCCCTTGCGCCAGCTTTATCATGCTCCGATTTCTGGGTCGCTAAGCTTTCTCTTTCACATAAGATAACGTCATTTGCCATGCTTCCCATGACAGATCCATGCAAAACATCCTTCAATACCCGGAGGCTTGCATCTTTTTCCTCCTCCTTTTCACTGCAGCGGTAACGGAGATACTCCCTCGTCAGCCTCGCTGTGCCAAGCGCTATCATGCAGTGGATTGGCTTTTTATTCTGGCTCCCTCCTTCCCTGCCCCAGTAATAAATAAACCGTATCATTTCCCCATAGCTGTATCCATAATACCGAAGGATTTCCCTTAAATCATTTCTGGTTGTCACATTTCCAATGAAGGCCACCACTTCCTTGAAAAACTGATCCAATTCCAGTTTGGAAACACTTCGGAACCATTCCCCAATATCCTGCCTCCCCATAGCTTTTCTCTGTTCCGAGCCAATATCCCTCACAGCCCAATACCGCAGCTTCTCTTCTGCCATCCTGTCCACGATATCATTCAAAATAACATCATAATTTGCGTCCAGACAGTCCAGGCGCTCTTCCCGGCTCAGTCCTTCTGCCCCGGGTTCTTTCATTTCGCTCAGCATCAAATAGATATTTACGTACCTGCGCAGCGTGTCAGCCTCATAAAAATGGCGTTTCTTCCCTTTATGGTCAAACGCAATGCCCAGTTTCCTGAAAAAAAGCTTAAAAATCTCTTTTTTCGCATCAATGATCTTTTCCCCAAACCTCTCTGTCTTGCTGCCAAACATTGGCAGATAAATCCGGTAATTTACCGGCAGCACCTTATCCAGATAGTCAAGTGCCAGCATCTCTACATGAGCGGCCTGGTTTTTTACAACCGTATCTATTTTCGGAACCTGCTCATAAAAATCTTTCTCGCACAGATACCTTAACTGCGTAAAGTCAGCGGAGATGAGGATTATGACCCGCGGTATCATCATATACCTCTGCACCCTCTCCAGCATCTCAAACCCTTTCAATATATTCAGATCGATATCATCAATCGCGATCACGAGCATATGTCCGCCATTGCAGGGCATCTCTTCTTTATATTGAATCAAGTCCAGGTAATCCTTCACCAGGCCCTCAAACTCCTGCCTCAGCCCCAGGCTGTTTGACATGGCCTTTAATTGGATCATGGAGGAACCTCCCGCCCATTCCGTTTCCTGGGATCTCATTCTAGACACCTCAATGTCATCAATGATCCGGAATACCTGCCCAAATTTCTGCAAAAGTTTCCTTCGTTTATACTCATAGTCGCTGCCTTTGTTAATACAGTTTTTCTCCTCAAGGATAGAAAACTTCCGATACATCTGCGCAATCACGATCTTAAAGGCATCCTCCCCCTTTTCCAACAGGGAGCAGTCAATTCTGTCCAGGCAAGTAAACAAGATCTGATCCAGATCATCCGCTGCCCATATATCCGCACCTGCCCTTTTTGCAAATGTTTTTTCTTTAAGGCATTCCATGAACGAAAGCATGGCGGACGTCTTTCCCGAGCCACGACCTCCAAAAAACGGTATAATATTATAGATCTCTGAAGAGCTTTTTTTCTTTTGGAAACAACACAAACTTTTACCGCTGGCTTCGTCATTCCTTTTCTTAATCCCGCACAGAGTCTGGAAAGCTTTTTCATAAACATGGCGATACCGTGATGTTCTAAACTGGCAAAACTTTTCAATCCTAGCCTCTACCCCTATGAATTCCTGCTCCTCGTTATTTTTCATCCTTTTTCCTGCCTCTCTTTGTTTTTTCCTCGTATTCTTCCACTTTTTCTTTTTTATTTAACTCCGTATAAACCAATATCAGCGTCTGGTATATCTTTTCCGAATCCAGCCTTCCTCTCACATACTCCCTACGTTCTTCTGCTGTTTCCTTATCCGTATACATGGCTTTGAAAAATTCATTTAACTTATCTAAGTTATCCAGAATCTGGTCGCAGTATTTTAAATACCTCTCTGCTGTCTCCGCATCTTTCAAAAAAAAGAAATAAATGCTCCCTATTTCAAGGTATGCTTTAAACAAATACTCATATTCCATTGGCTGCAGATAGTCTGCCTCTTTCTTATTCTCCATAATGGAGATAATCTTCCTAAATTTCTCACATGCCATTTCATATTCCGCATTTCTTTTATGCTCCATGGCTATTTTATAAATTGAGCGGTAATCCCATGGATTCTCCTCACACGCCTTCCGATACCAGAAAAACGCCTCTTTTTTGTCCAAGGCTATCTTTTCATAACACCTTCCCAGGCGGTAACAGATGTAGTCCGCATAAGGATTTCCTTTGATGCTTTCATACGCTTTTTTGTAATAATCAGGCGCATCTCTATGGTATTTCGAATCCAGGTCGCACAAAAAGCCGCTCAGGACATAGACATTAGAAAAACCTCTGTCCTGCCCCAAAGCGGTTTTTAAATACTCTATCAGCTTTTTTGTACTAAAACGCCTCCTGATATCCTGCATCTTGCAGACCTCGTTAACCATGCAGGCAAGATACGCCCTCGCATATATCGAATACAACGTGGGTTCTTTTCCCTTCAAACAACTCGTCAGAGCCTTGTATGCATCGGCAAACTTCAAGGCATTCTCTTCCTCTATCTTTTGACATTTATAAAAATAGCCCATGGAATATCCATGCAGCATCAAGTCATTATCCACATAAATTGACGCTATCTCTTTCAGCTCTTCCTTGGCATTATCTTTCCATAAATGTTCAATGACCCCGTTTAAATACGCCTTCTTTTCTTCTTTGCTGCTGTTCATTGGAAAGCCAGGAATCGTTATATCAGGAACTTCTCCATATATCGAAAATTCTTTCCTGCTCACCCGTAAAACCGCATCATACCTTCCTCCTTCTGAAGATTCCTTTTGACAAATACATTCCCAGACAAAAACCCCGACCATCCGGAAATACCCTGCCAGGAAACGATATTCATCCACCCCCAATTCCTCATGTACAATTTTGATTGTTTTAATGAATGCTGCACCCATTTTTCTTACCTTTCTTAATTTTCTTTATTTAGGAACTGGAAACTTTTTCTCTCTAATTTCTCTTCATTTGCCATGTTACCCGCAAACTTATCAGCATTTTCTTTTTCCAATTCCACAAAACGTTCTAAAAACCTCTGTTTTCTGTCTAACAAACACATCTGATCATATGGCGGCACTTTCCATATAAAGCTTATCATTTCACTTTTCAGCCGCAACAGGTGAACACTGTGGCGCACCCATGTCTCCTGGTACTTCTTTACCCTAATCCACTTCTCAAATGCCCAATACACCAAAGAGAACGCTGCTAATAAAAGTATATTTTCCCCAATCCCTACCTTCCCAAGGAAGGCAACGACAAAAAACAAAAAATAAATGAACGCTTCTATCATAACTACTATTAATAAGCATTTTTTAACTTGAAAATTTTTACTTTCATTTTTCTCCGCCTTTTCAGATGTTGTCTGATAAACACTCTTAATAAATTCAAAGCTAAATTTTTCAACTTCTTCATCAAATTCCGATTTACCAGATTTCCATGATTTCTCCCATTGCTCAAAAATATCGGATTTTTCAGTCTTGTCACACTTGTGACGATTGTTCTTGGATTTTTTATAAATGTTCTTGATTTTTTTATAAATGTCATTGAATTTTTTATAAATGTTATACAATATCGTCACAAATATTCCAAGCAGCACCACAATTATTAATGCTATAATTAATTCTGTAATTCTCATTGAAAACAAATCATTATCTATAACACATCTTTCGACATTTTCTACAACCCCTTTTATTACATTCATTATCCACTTCATCCTGCCCTCCCCCTTTCAAATAAATCCCCCTTGTACTTGTATATTTACACATCTAAAGTTTTAGAACTATGTTCTATTATATTATACTAATCACAATTTGTCAATTATTCAAATTTGAAAATATCTACTGTTTTTGTTGTTTTTTTTAAATGAATAACGAATTTCAATATTTTAAGTTTATCATCTTTTAATGAGAGTTTGTATTTTTAGGTCTTGCCATAGAAATCACCGCCGTTTCAATTCCTTTTTGTAATAACATTATCATGGAACTTGTTGATGAAAATGATGTTCCGGTAGTGCCTCTCGCCATGCGGGATTAAAAAAATGTCTTCGACACTCCAACTCCCAGAGCAGCGTTAGTATTGTGCTGGAGTCTCAAGTCAACAGGATCCCTTGCAACGGTCACAGTCGCAAAATTCGCACACAGGCAAAGGCTAAAATGAAAGTGGTTAGGAGTCAAACGGTATCACGTGATTGCAAATCTCATTGAAAGTACCGTTTTCAACTGTAAAATAGATCAAAAGGCACTCATACTCATTTCTATGGTCGCTGCAACCACCTGATCCATATCATAATATTTATACTCCGCAAGTCTCCCGCCAAAGATAACGTTTTGTTCGGCGTCTGCAAGTTTTTTGTACTTAGCATATAGTGCGCTGTTTTCCTCATCATTGACTGGATAATACGGCTCATCCCCGGGCTTCCACTCGCTACTGTATTCGCGGCTGATCACCGTCTTGGGCAGGTCATTCCCCTGCTCATCCTTGCCAAACTCAAACCATTTGTGCTCAATAATGCGCGTCCACGGCGTTTCACGATCGGTGTAATTGACGGCAGCATTGCCCTGAAAATTGGGCTTGTCCAGCGTTTCCGTTTCAAACCGTACGCTGTGGTATTCCAGCGGACCGAACCGATAGCCAAAATATGCGTCAATAGACCCAGTGTACACCACTCTATCCGCCAGCGCATCTAATTCAACCTTGTGCTCCAGATAGTCCACTCCGAGACGGATTTCGATACCCTTCAACATGTTCTCCACTATCCTGGCGTAACCGCCGATGGGAATGTCTTGATAAAGCGCATTGAAATAATTATTGTCAAAGGTCAGCCGCACCGGTAAGCGCTTGATGATAAACGCAGGCAGGTCTTTGCAATCCCTACCCCATTGCTTCTCCGTGTAGCCTTTTACCAGCTTTTCATAAATGTCTGTGCCCACCAGGGAAATAGCCTGCTCCTCCAGGTTCTTGGACTCCGTAATGCCTGCTACCTTGCGCTGCTCATCGATTTTGCTGCGGCTTCTTCTGGGGTAGTCACGCCCCACATACGGTTGAACGTATACATATTGAATGGCAAAGAATAGAGTTCACCTTTGT
>CANREH010000087.1 GCA_947629585.1 uncultured Lachnospiraceae bacterium
AAAGAAACCACAAAAAAATTTCAGCGTTTTTACCATAACTTTTTCTTCAGTCCAGCCGCAAGGCTGAACTGTTACAACATTTTTTTACTCTTCTATATTACTGTCAATATCCAGCATGGTTACCGTCCTCTTTTTTATCCTGGCCTCTTCGGAAGCTCCCAGAATATATTCTTTGACCTCCCTGGAATGCCTGATATGGACAAGCTTCAAGACAGGATCTGTGGTATCTCCTGTATAACAGAGCACCGTTCCCAATCCAAAGATTCTTTCTATCATACTTAAAGTCAGCTTTACATCCTGCACTTTATACAGATACGCATCATCCTCTGTAATATTAAAAAGTCCCTTCCTGATATTAATCTTCTCTTCGTCAATCGTATATGTTGTAAAACAAAGCGGCAGCCCAAACCACTTCGTGCGTTTTTTCTCTATCATTTTCATATTATTTTTTAACCTCTATGGATCATTCATCACTTTATTTTCAGCGCAGTTGATTTAGAACCTTTCTTTATGAAAAGATTCATTTTCTTATTTTTTGCTGTTTTTGGAATTTCAAAAGCCACCACAGCATCGTAACTTTCTCCCGCTTTTAACGATACATCCAAATATTGGATATCATTAATCAACAATGACTGTATTGCCTGATATGTTTTCTTCCCAACCTCTGCCTGATAGAAATAATTATCGGTCAAAAAATCTATTTTTTTCACAGAGGAAGCCGTATTCTTTATTTTCATGCTCACAACACAGATCGTATTACCTGCAGAAGCTTCTAATGGAAGGATTGCCTTTTCATTTTTCGGATAGGTCTGGTAAAAAGAACATCCGGAACAGGATACTTTAATTCCGCTTTTATAAACATCAGAAGCACTGTCATCCTTTGTGCCTCCCGGATTCTTCCCCTGCGCCTCATTTTTATTCTTTCCATTTCCTGCCTTGTTGTCTTCTTTTTCCTGATTCTGATCCTTTGCTTCCTCTTTTTCTTTCTCTTCCTCTTCTTTTACCTCTACGGCATACTGCAGTGTCGGCTCATATGTTTTATCGTGCTTTAACAAAATATTTGCTATATACTCAGCAATGACATTTCTTTCCTGCGCTGTCAAATTAATCGCACCGCACCCTGTAACCTGCAAAGAAAGCACCGCTATCGCTATCGCCAGATATTTTTTCTTCATGCTGCCCCTCCTGAAAAATTTTTTTCTAAAATGAACTGAAAAAAGAATCCCTTTACGAGATTCTTTTATTTTATCACTCTTTTCGCCAAACTTCAATCTTTTTTCTAACAGAGATGATTATTTTATGCAGTTAATTCTTCGTGTCTACCTCAAACCAGAATTCCACGCCGTCTTCCCGGTTGATGACGCCGCAGGAACGGTTATGGGCAGCCATGACGGCACTGACAATAGAAAGCCCGATGCCGCTTCCTCCATATTCCCTTGTCCTTGCCTTGTCCACCTTATAAAATTTGATCCATATTTTTTCAATATCCTCCTCCGGTATCTGTGCGCCCGTATTAAAGACGCAGATTCTTGCCACATCCTCCTTCTGTAAAATTTTAATGATAATCTTCTTCTCCCCGTCTACATGATTCAGGGCATTGCTGACGTAATTGGTAATTACTTCCTCAATCAGATATTCGTCCGCCCATACAAACACAGGGGTATTCTGTAAAAATGTAATCTCCGCTCCCTTCTGCGCCGCCAGGATATCCGTAGACGCTATGACAGAACGAATGACTGCGGCAATGTCAAAATGCTCAATCGTGACCTGGTTTCCTCCAAATTCAATTTGGTTTAAGCTCAGCAGCTTTTTTACCATTTTATTCATCTTATCCGCTTCGTCTACAATGACTTCACAGTAAAAGTCCCTGCTCTCCTTATCCTCAGAAATATTGTCGAGAAGCCCCTCCGCATAACCCTGGATTAATGCTATCGGTGTTTTCAGCTCATGGGAAACATTGGAAAGGAACTCCTTGCGCATTTCATCAATCTGGATTTTATTTTCAATGTCTAATTTCAGTTCATTGTTTGCCGTTTTTAATTCCTGGATATTGCGTTCCAACTGCTCGGACAGATGGTTCATGCTGTCCCCAAGCACTCCGATCTCATCCTGGGACGTTCCCGTGTATCTCGCCGTAAAATCAAGGTTTGACATCCGCTTCGCAATGTCGGCAAGCTCTAAAAGCGGCCGGGTAAAGCCTCTCCCGACAGCCCACATGATAAGGACAGCGATAATCAGCACGAACAGCCCCACATAAATTAAAAACCGGTTGGAAATATCCACGCTTTCTTTCATGCTTTCAAAATTTGTTTTCATATAAACATAGGAATCATCATCCAACATGCCAAACAATTCGATATAATAGGATTGAATCCTTTTATTATAAACACGGTAAATATTATAATTTTCCCCGTGCTTCAACCGCTCAACCTTCTCTTTATATAAATATTCATTCCCTGCTTCCGTAAGATATCTTTCAATGCAGTTTTTCACCTCCTGCATTTCCTGATCGGTATAATACTGCGGATATTTGAGATCCGGAACAATGCTGGAACCAAACCCTCCAAATAATCCCAAATCTAACTGATAAGAAACATCGAAGACATATACATTCATATTGCCATTTGCACTCAGTCTTTCCAGTTCCACATACTGTTCCTCTTTCAATCCGCCATTTTCATCACAGTTTTGGTAAATCTGGCTGATTTTCTCATAGCCGTTTCCCAGACTGTTAACCTTAGAAGATGTATAAAATTTTGATAAAAATGCAATATTGCTTACCAGCATGATACAGACAATTCCCAGAATGAACGCAGACATAATCAGTATCAGCTTCATCTGAAACGACATATGTTTCATTGGTCTACCTCAAACTTATATCCCATGCCCCAAATGGTCTTAATGTACTCTCCCTTTTTCCCCAGCTTGCTCCGCAGCTTCTTTACGTGGGTATCAATCGTCCTGGCATCCCCGAAATAGTCATAATTCCATACGTTGTTTAAAATACGCTCCCTGGAAAGCGCGATCCCAGGATTCATAATGAAATAAGTAAGAAGCTCAAATTCCTTAAAGCTGAGAGGAATCACCTCATCATCAATACGCACCTCATGCGCCGCTTTATCAAGAACAATTCCCCCCGCCTCTAAAAATTCATTGTCAATCGCTTTGGAACGGCGGAGGATGGCGCCCACCCTCGCTACTAAAATCTTAGGGCTGAAAGGCTTGGAAATATACTCGTCCACGCCAAGCTCAAATCCCAGCAGTTCATCTTTTTCATCGCTTTTTGCCGTAAGCATGATAATCGGCACTTTGGAATACTGCCTGATCTCCCGGCAGACCTGCCACCCGTCCATCTTCGGCATCATGATATCCAGAATCACAAGCGCAATTTCCTTTTCCTGGAAAAAGATATCCACTGCCTTTTCACCGTCCTCGGCTTCCAGTACCTCATAATTATTCTTTACCAGAAAGTCCTTCACAAGCTTGCGCATCCGGCTCTCATCATCTACAACCAGTATTTTAATTTTATCCATATCCAATACCCCTTAATTTAAATTCCTATCATGGGAACTATACCAGATAAATATGGAAAATTTGTGTCTTGCCCTTGAAAAAAAAGTAACAGTTCATTTTTTGGTATAATATTTTGTCCGCCATTTTCCGGCTTCCTCCTGATAACGGTACGCCGTCTGCATTAACTCTTCATACTGCCTTTTAATGCTTTCAATGACAGCATCCTTTTCCTTTAACTCTGCTTCATATTCCTGCCGGTTTCTTTCGGTAATGACATCGACGTTGCCCAGGGGAAAGCTCTGTAACTTGCCGTCAATTTCATACGCCTTATGCTGGTTTCCGCAGGAAAGGAAAAGGAACAGATGCCCGGCTGACACAAGGTAATGAATTTCCGGAACTGCCGAAAAAGCATCCGGGACAGAGAGCGTTAAATGATCCTCAAAAGGGAAAATGCCTTTCAGCCGCCAGGTATGATGAATCGGATTTTCCATAACATAAAGCAGCAGCAGCTTTTCCTGGAACGATACCAGGCACGGCTGGATAGAAAGCCCGTTTTCCTCCGGTAACTGATACAACTGCCCCATAATATTTTTAATATAAATATGGCTGTCTGTACTGATATACGCATAATAAATCGTACCCTGACAGGCAGCATCCGACAAATTTTTTAAAAAGTCATTGCAGAGCATGACAGGCCTGCCGCCTGTTTCTGCCAAAAATGTCTGAAAATAAATCCTGTTCCGGTACGCAGAAAGAAGCATGGTTCTCTCCTGCCCATCCATATAGATACTCCTCATGATATGCACGCAAAACCTTTCTTTATTTCCATCTGATTTCACACAGCTATCTCATTATATGTAGCATTTTTTATTTTAGAACATATATTGTACTAACATTATTTCAAAGGAATGTTATCTATGGCTTGTGGATGTAAAAAGTGCAACTGCGCCAGGATTTCAAGCAATGCGGTAAAGAACATGGGGACGAACTGCGGATGCGTCGATGTATGCGCAAACCCAATCTGCGGCGATCCGTCCCTGTTAAGTATCATGGCGCCGTTAATCTATGATGAAATCGGCATCAATCTATGCGCAACCTTTCCTCTTGGCAATCTCGATCTCGCAGCGGCTTATCCGACGGCTGTCACGGCCTCGGTCCGGGTAATCGACATTGCTTACACCTACGGCAGCGGAACCGGCGATGTTGAAATCGATGCCATTGCAGGAAGGCCGAATTGTTATGCCGTCACCCTCAGCAACCTGACTGTGACATTTGCCGTCAGCCTGTATGACAGCGCCTGCCGTTATCTCGGAACCATTTCCTCAACAGCAGTTTATCTGCCGTCAGATACCAGCAGCGCCACCTACAATGCCGACACCAACCCTTCCTCTGTACAGTTAGAAATTTTTGCTCCGTATGGAATTTCCTATATTCCTTCCAATACGGGAGATGTGATACCTGCCTTAAATATCCTCGGTTTTTCCATTGACAACAACAGTATCCGCCAGGGATTAAATCTGTATGCAATTCCAAAAATCCTTGACTTTGAAACTACCGACAGCACGATTACGGTAGGCCTTACGCTGATTTTACAAAGCCTTTATTTTTCCGGCTTCCAGGTGGCAAGCTCCGGAAGGCTCCAGCCGCCGAAAGGCAGCATTTTAACGCCGGATAATTCAGACTGTATGCAGTTTGTCGCCGGAGATCTGCTTGATTTGCAGATTAAGCCTCTGCAGCTAAACCCGCCGTACTGCGAAGGTTCTTTAAAGCAAAACTGCGCCAATGAAAATGCCTGCGGTTCCTCAAACGGCGGCTGTAATTCCTGCAATTCCTCAAACAGCGGCTGTAATTCCTGCAATTCCTGCGGGCAGCAGAGCTGCAGCTATTTTGCAACAGATAATACCGTTTCTATTTCTCCTCCTCCGCCGGCACCTCCAGCCTGATAAACGCTACGCGAGAGAACAAACAAGGGAATCCGCCTGCCGGATTCCCTTGTTTTCGAACATTCCCCGTTATTTGTAAACATCAGGTATTATCGACAATCACCTGGTAGTAAGTCTCTGCGGCTTCCTCCACGGAGACATTATTATAAAGAATGGAATCTACTGCGCTCTTTAACCCATCCCTTATCGTATTGTTTTCATAGTTAGGATCAATCAAATAATATTCCTGCTCATCCATCTGCTGGACAGACTCATAGAGAATTCCTTCCAGTGCCCCTTCCTTTTCCAGCACTTCCCGCTGTTTCGAGCTTTCCGGTACCCCTTTTTCCGTCTTCTGAAGAACTGCCATTTCCTCTGAATTCAACAAAAAATTCAGTAAAAGCGCCGCTTCTTCCGGATAGCTGGTATTTTTGCTGATGGCATACATCGTTGCCGGTTTCGTGTATCTTCCGGTACGGCTTGCTCCGCTTAACACCGGGTAACTGCCCACGGTAAACTTATGCCCGTCCGGCAGCATATCCTGGTATCTCTGCGCGTCCGTTACCCATAACACGGTCCCTGCATAGGTCCCGTCGCTGAAATGGTTGGCATCCCTTGTGGAAAAGTCCTGCGTCACGCCATGCTCTACCAAAGACAGGTAAAACGTAAGCATTTCCTCCACATCCTCTTTTGTCAGATTCAGCTTTCCATCCGTGACAAATTCTTTCCCCGTTTCCTGTTCCAGATAGGATTCTACGACGAACCATGCTGTGGAAAGCTCCAAATCCAGAATATAGATCCCGTCCTTGCTCAAAATATCTCCGGCCGCCAGAATATCATCCCAGGTCTTCGGCAGATCAATCCCATAAGCATCCAAAACCTCTTTATCGTAGAGGAACGATTTTGTATTTAACGCAATCGGAAGGGCATTCAAAGAATTGTTGATTGTCCCGTAAGAAATATCCGTATCGGAAAACGTGGACAAATCCATTACCGTATTCACCTGATTAATATCATAAAATGCGCTGCCATCGGATACGTTTTTCATCCAGGAATAATTAATCTGCATAACATCCGGCTCAATGCCCGCCTTCATTTTAATGTTCCATCTCGTTTCATAATTGGAAAATTCTCCATAATCCAGGTTTACTTTAATGTAAGGGTACAGATCTTCAAATTTTTCAACCGCTTCGATCGTATAGACATGCCTCGGGTCATTTCCCCACCAGCCAAGCTCCAAAACTACCTGCTTTTTTTCTTCCTTCAGCGTAATCTCCTGCACATTAGAAGCGCAGCCGGTTAAAAGTCCCACAACCATCGCCGGTATCAGCAGCATAGAAAACAGACGCTTTTTCATTTATCTCTCCCCTTTCTCATTTTCTACCGTAAATATGGACAAAGCTTCTTTCAGTCTGGAAACATTGCCCTTTAATTCCTCTGACCGTTCAAACAGCTTCTGCGTATTCTGAACTTCCTCAACCGTAATTGCCATAACCTCCTCTGCATTGGCGGAAGACGCCTCGGACACTTCCAGAATGCTGTCAATGGACGCCAGGGAATCATCCTTTAAAGTATTCATCTCTTTTGCTTTTTCTGCTATTTCGCCGACGCACCGTTTTACCCGCTCCGTCGCCTCAATAATCTCCAAAAAGGCAGCATTTGTATTGTTGACAAGCCCTGTCTGCTTATCAATGACAGTAACCGTATCCTGCATCGCCTGCACAGTGACATCCATCTTTTCGTGGATTCCCGCTACCAGGCTGCTGATTTCCTGCGTCGCCGTCTCCGTCTGCACAGAAAGCTTGCTGATCTCGCCTGCAACCACGGCAAAGCCCCTGCCTGCTTCCCCGGCGCGCGCTGCCTCAATGGAAGCGTTTAATGCCAGCATTCCCGTTTCCGAGCTGATTTCCAGAATTGTCTGAGCGACATTCTGTATCTTCCTGACTTCGCTGATTAACTGCTCAAAGTTCTCCGACATATGGCTGATGGTATCTGTTGACGCCTTTGTGGTATCCGACAGCTCATTGACCTGCGTTATGGAGCGGTTCCCAATCTGGATCGTATGTTCCGTGCTTCCTTTGACTTCCTCAATATATTCAATCGTCTGGTTAATGCTGTTGGCAAGATTTTCCAACTGCCCGAAGCTGCGCTTGCTGTCCTCCAACTGGAGCGCTGTCCCCGTGGCAATGCCGTCAATGGCAATCGAAACATTGTTGGAAACCTCCTGATTGCCCATAGCTACATTGTGGATAGAATCGCTGCTCTCCTCCACCTGTTCCAGGACAGCCTGCACATTGCGGATCAAAGCGCTGATTTTGCCCAGCATCCCGTCAAAGCTTGTCGATAGTACCGCAATCTCATCACGGCTCTTATTGTGATCCATCTTCACCGTCAAATCGCCTTCGGCGGCGCGTCCGATATTCTTCACAACCCTGTTAATCGGCTTCACAATCTGCATGGCAACACCGATTCCAAGCAGGATCGAGACAACGATACAAATTACCGCAACAATGACATTATAAACCAACAGTTGGCGGGTTTCCTGCAAAATCGTGGATTTTGGGATCGTACTGATCACTTTCCAGGTGTCAATGCAGGTATTGATAACCACAACATCCTCCGCATCTACAAAAGAATAATGCTCTTTTGTTTCTACGGCTTCTCTGATCGCAGCATCCACCGGATTCCCCACCGCCTTACTGTCGGTAGAAAATATGACATTCTGCCCGTCTGCGATGAACACTTCCATGCCTTCCAGCTCGTCGGAATACTGCAGGATAGAATTTAACTCCGTAGTATAAACAGAAATCAGCAAAATAGCGTCCTCATTGACACGCTTTACATAATAAATCTTATTGTAATCCCCATTCAGCCCGATATTCCAGCCGTCCTGCGTGCTTTCCCTGACAATGCAGGACTCCAGGGTGCTGTAAATCTTGTCCGCGCCGAAAGCCTGGGACGTCGCAGTCGATAACGTCCCAATACTGGAATTGTCCGAATAGGCAATACAAAAATCGTTATAGCTGATCATGGTTCCCAGGCTGGCAATCTTAGTCTGAATAGACGTTTTCAGCGTAATCGTGTCATATTCATTTAAGGTATTATTCTTAGGATTAAAGCTGTAAATTTCCTCGTCGGAAAATACCATTGCCGCCTTCTCTTCCAGATCATGGAAATAATTGTCCAAATTCAGGCTGAACTGATCATTGATCGCCGTCATCAACACACCGACCTTATTTGTCAAAACGGAAGATGATTTATTGATGTTGAGGAAAGATACCAGGCAAATAGACACTACGGATATCATTACAAAGGCAAAAATCAGCTTGTACTTTAATGAAAACCGAACTTTTTCTTTTTGTCGTTTCTTCATAATTTGTATATCCCCTTTCGTCATAAATTTGACAATTGTTCATATTGCCCTATTTTATCATAAATCCCGCCCTGTTTCAAGACATAATTGCCAAAATATAACGGATATCTTTTTGGTATTTTGTGGATAATTCTTATTCTCTGCTCATTCCAGTAAGATACAAGATTTGCTATTGCTGCTGTAAGTATTTTTTTATTTCTGCAAGCAATTTTTCTGCAATCTCTACCTGCTGCTGACTTTCTTGTTTTGACGCAATATAAAAATCATTATAATCGCTCTGCTCCCTGATTAATGACAATGTACTGATTTTCTTTCCTAATTCTCTTGGAAATTTCTGCGTTGCAACATATTCTTTATTAAAATTTGCTAATAATGTTTTATGCTTTTTAAAATCCTTATTTTCTAAGGCATACACAGCTTTGATACCATAAAAAACGGCGTAGTAACTTCTATTATTAGCGTCCTTATATTTTCCATCTGCCAGCAGCATCTTGGCAACTTCCAATGTCTCAAATGCCCTGTTTATACGATAGTTTACTAATTCCTTTATCTCAGTTTCCAATCAAGATCCCTTCCTTTTGAATGCTCTGAAAATACGGTACTGCTCCCAGCATTCTTTGATACTCTTCTTCATTTTGAAAAACAGGAGATAACATAATATCATATGTCACATTATATTCAAATGTTATTTCTGCAATCTGATTAATCAACAAATAAAACTCACTGGAAGGAACATTCGTAAAAATAGCTATGTCAATATCTGACTCTGTATCATATTGATTTCTCACATAAGAGCCGTAAACGTATGCACGGAGAAAGTTTTTTCCCAAAATATCCCCAATTTCTTTAATATAAGCTTTTATAATATCATTTATCATTGCTCTTTCTTTTAACATAAGCTGTTTGCTCCTTTCCATACTCCTTTGTATTCACAGAAACTCCACCCTGCCGTCTTCCAGATGATACAGGGCTCCGCAGACTTTAAGGCCCTGCTTTTCTTCCTGTTGGATTTCCAGGCTTTCTTCGATTATTTTTATGCTGTGCTCCACATTTAACCGGCAGGCCTTCTCATCATCCGTCTCGCTGCCAATCGCCTTTTTGATCTCATCCGTAATGAATTTTATATAATCTTCCGGATTTCCGTTGATGGCGGCATCTACGGCCCCGCAATGGTTATGCCCCATGACCAGGATCAGCGGACAGCCAAGATGCTCCGCCGCATATTCAATGCTGCCAAGCTGATGATTGTCAATCACATTCCCTGCCACGCGGATCACGAACAGTTCCCCAATTCCTGCACTGAAAATACTCTCCGGAATCACCCTGGAATCCGAACAGGTAATGATCACCGCATAAGGCTGCTGCCCTTTTACACAGGTCTTTTTACGAATCTCCGCAGAAATATCCCCTTCGTTTTTTTCTAAATCCAAATAACGTGCATTGCCGTCTTTTAATTTTTCCAACGCTTCCTCTGCCGTACAGACAAATCCCTGTTTCATGCTGTCCTCCTTTTCTCTGCATCATTTTCCGTTTCTTTTCACCTTTAAAACAGCCCTTTTTATTTGAAAGCTTTCTTTCCTGTTTACATTAACGGCGCAACCGCCTTCATAACGCATCCGGTTATTTTCCTCTTCAGCGGCTCGTTCTTAATGCTTTCCTCTGACACCTGTCTGCACTTTGCCAGAGTTTCTTCAAAATCCTGCTCAATTTCCGGAATGCAGGCGGTTTTGTACAGAAAAGTGGCGCATTCAAAATGATGGTACAAGCTGCGGTAATCTAAATTGATTGTCCCCACAACCGCCTTGCAGTCATCGCTGACAAACACTTTTGCATGGACAAAGCCCGGCGTATACTCGTAAATCTTCACGCCTGCCTCCAGAAGGGAAGCATAGTGGGTCTTGGCAAGCGCATACGGTATCTCCTTATCCGGGATTCCCGGCAGAATCAGCTTCACGTCCACGCCGCGCTCCGCCGCAAACCTTAACGCGGTTTCCATATCATGATCCAGAATCAGATACGGCGACATGATATGCACATAATTCCGGGATCGGTTCAAGATGTCCATATAGACGCGCTCCCCTACTTTATGGTTGTCAAGCGGGCAGTCCCCATATGGCAGGACATAGCCGGACGATTTTTCCGGCAGCCTGGAAACCCGCAGATACTGTTCAAAATCCATCTGCTTTTCATCCATGCCCCACATCTGCAGAAACATCAGGGTAAAGCTTTTTACAGCTTCCCCTTTTAACATCACGGCTGTATCCTTCCAATGCCCATGTATTTCTACATGATTAATATATTCATCCGCAAGATTAACTCCGCCGTTAAACGCCGTATGCCCGTCAATAACCAGTATTTTCCTGTGATCGCGGTAATTATAGTGGGTAGACGCAAACGGCACCACCGGAGCGAACATTTTACAGGAAATTCCCAGTTTCCCAAGCCGTTTCGGATAATCATGGGAAAGCTTGGAAAATTCGCAGGTCCCGTCATACATGACCCGCACCTCCACGCCTTCTTTCACCTTTTCGGCAAGGATTTCCAGAATCTTCCCCCACATCAGCCCCTCTTCAATGATAAAATACTCCATGAAGATAAAACGTTCCGCCGCTTTGAGCTGCTTTAACATTTCCTCAAACTTCGCTTCCCCTATCGGGAAATACGTCACTTCAGTATTGTCAAAAACAGGGAATGTGCCTGTCATCTGGATATAGTTTGCCAACGATGCCATTTCCGGGCTTTCCTTCCTCAGCGTTTCCAGAGTTTCCTGCTTTTGCGCAATGCAGTCCTTACTTTCCTCCATAATTTCTGTCAGGCGCTTCTTGACGGCACGATGCCCGATTTCTGTCTGCGTATACCAGAAAAAAATCGCCCCAAAAACAGGGATTAACATAATCACCACCAGCCAGGTATTCTGCGCCGTAGGATCAATCCCGCTGTTCAAAAGATACAACACCATCAAAATCGTAAACAGCACCGTACCGCCCCAGATATGCGGGAGAAGCTCTGCAAACCACTGAAAAATTCCAAAGAGGAACAAAAACTGCAATAACATCAAAAGAATAATCAGTCCAAGCCGGCTGAATAAAATATGCGCGATTCCTGTCTTCCCTTTTTTTAACAACCGCATTCCCATGCTTTCTTCTGGCATTTTAATCACTTACCTTTCCTGTTTTTATTTTTTGCCATATATTTTACCATATATAAAATGCCCTGTTAACATCTTCTACAATAACAGGGTCAATTTTCCCCTGATCCGCCATATCCTTCATGATTGCAATCGCTTCCTCATGGCTGATCCCGTCCTTATAGGGACGTTCCTCCGTCAATGCCTGATAAATATCAATACAGGTCATAAGGCGTTCTTCCTTGCTTAATTTTTCTGCGGATAAACCAAACGGATAGCCGCTCCCGTCCAGCTTCTCATGGTGATGGGATGCCCATACCGTAATGTCTTCCATCCCCTTAATCCGGCGCAAAACCTCATAAGTGGCGGAAGCATGGTTTTTTATCTTGGAAAACTCCTCCTCATCTAATTTTCCCGGCTTTTCCAGAATATCATTCCCGACAATCAGCTTGCCGATGTCATGGAGCGCCGCCGCAAAATAATAACGCGTCGTCTTTACCGGAGGGAACTTATAATATCTCGCCATGACCTCCGCCCTTTTTGCGACTCCCATAGAATGTCTCCTTGTAAACGGCGATTTATAGTCAACAATGCGCGCAAAAAATTCCGCAATATTCCTCCATTCCCAGTCCGAATACGCATGGTATTGAGCCGGAAGCGCTTCCCTTAAGCAGGCATCCACGCCTTTTTCCTGCATTTCCTTTATTTTGCTAAAAGAAACAGATTCCAAAAATGCCTTCACGCTCACGGCAGAAAATGCTTTTCCTTCCTTTTTCTTAATTTTCTCCACCATATCCTGATAGGAAGACTGCGTCATCTCCGCCAGCTTCCATCCCATATCAACGGAATCCGCCAGGTGCAAAATCTGGGATCTTACATTAGTTTCTTCCGCCCTTTTACCAAGCGGCCCCGAACCGTCGGCATTTTCATGATGGTATAAAATCACATTTTTCACATCCGACCGGAACGGCAAAATCCGGATATTGTGCTCTCCTAAGACGCAATGCCTGCCGGTATTCAAGGCATGCTCCTGAATATTTTCAGGAAACGTTTCATTTTTCTGATATTCCTCCTGAATAAACTCCGTCAGTGCATTGTCATGCAGAATCGCACAGCAGATAAAATCCACCAGTTGTTCTTCCGGAATGCCATACGCCCTTCCCATCAAAAGCGACAGGTAAGCGACCCGTTTCCCATGCCCGGTCGCAAGCCCTAAAAGCTCCTGCTCCACGGCGTCTAACGCAAAGGAGAAAGCATAGAGCATATCCGTTAAATCAAATTTTAAATCCATAAAGTTCCATCACCCCTATCATATCATAACAGACAAAAACCATCCGTATTTGCGTTCCCCTTCAATTTAACACAAATTCCCGGATGGTTCAAGACTGTTTCCCGATTATGGACACTTTTACTTTACGATACTTTTCGCAAATGCCACAGCATTCTTAACGTCTTCTTCGTCAGGATGCCCGCGGTGCAGAACCGCAAAAGATCCCCTGCAGTGAAACTCCTGCTTTGCCAGTTTTATGCCGTTTGCCGCCGCCAGCTTCTGTATCTGTTTATATGTAGAACTGATTAACGCCGCTGTGCTGAAATTATAAATCTTTCCAATCTTATCGCGGTTATCTAAAAGAAATTTCTTAACAGCATCATCAACTCCGGCAGCATAAACAGAGCTGCCCAAAAATAAAATATCTGTATACTCATTTAACGGCACAGAGACTTCTTCTGCTTTCACATGGACGGCATCTGCAATAGCAAGCGCAAGCTTTTTGGTATTGCCCGATCTTGTAAAATAACGAACTGCGACTGTCAACAAAATCTCCTCCTTATAATACCTCTTTTACCTTTTCCTTTACTTTCTTCAATGAGGTTGTCGGCTCAAACCTTGCCACAATCTCTCCATTCTTATCAATCAGGAACTTGGTAAAATTCCACTTGATATTGCTGTTATTCTTATAGTCCTTATCCTGCTTTTTCACCGCCTGCGTCAGGATCATCCCCAATGGATTCAGTTTATCAAAACCTTCAAAGGTGGAATTTTCCACCAGCCATTTGTACAGCGGGATGGCGTTTTCCCCGTTGACGTCAATCTTGGAAAACTGCGGAAATGTAATCCCGTAACGCCCGGTACAGAACGAATGAATCTCCTCATCATCTCCCGGCGCCTGCTCGCCGAACTGATTGCATGGGAAATCCAAAATCTCCAGCCCGTCCTTCTGGCACTCCTCATATAAATCCTGCAATTCATCATACTGCGGAGTAAAGCCGCACCCCGTCGCCGTATTCACAATTAAAAGAGTCTTCCCTTTGTAATCAGCAAGAGAAACCTCACTTCCGTCCTGCGCCTTCACCGTAAAATCGTAAACATTCATACCTTGTCCTCCTTTTGATTTTTTAAAATTAAATTTTGTTCAATTTATTATATTGTAATTACTTTTTTCTGATTTGTCAACTGCAATTTTACAGTTCTGCAATTAGTCTTTTGACATAACGCTTCTAAACAGCCACGCGGCCAGACATTTCTTTTGAAAAGTCCGGTATGAAT